>SKKS01000114.1 GCA_007123625.1 Paracoccaceae bacterium | reverse complement strand
GCGACGGCGGGCGCCATGAGCGCCTTTTCGACCGTGGCGCTGCCACAGATGGCACACGACAGGTGCGCCGCCGCCTGCAACTGGTCGAAGGCCGCGTTCGATGCGAACCAGCTTTCGAATCGGTGGTCTTTGTCACATTTGAGCAGGAAGCGGATCATGCGCCTTCGGTCCTGTAGGCCCTTGCCGAGTCTGCAATAGGTATCACCTGTCACCGCAAGTTCAAGCGCGCGGGCTTGAAGCCGCGGGGCCAGAGGCTACTGTCACGGCAGATTCATACAAAGTCGGAGGCTTCGGACATGCTGCGGTTGCAAGGCACGGTGGTCATGCTGGTGGTGTGGCTTCTGGCCATCGTCCCTGCCCAGGCGATCAGCTTTACCACGCTCGAAGGGACCGAGCTGCGGCTGGCCGAACTGCGCGGGCAGCCGGTGCTGGTGGTCAACACTGCATCGCTTTGCGGGTTCACGCGGCAATACGCCGACATGCAAGCGCTGCATGAACGCTTCGGGCCGCGTGGGTTGGTGGTGCTGGCGGTGCCGTCCGACGACTTCAACCAGGAACTTGGCAGCGACACCGAGGTGGCCGAATTCTGCGAGGTGAATTTTGGCCTGACATTTCCGATAACACGGATCGTGCCGGTACTGGGGCCGCAGGCGCATCCGTTCTATCGCTGGTTGGCCGTGGCACATGGCAAGCGCCCGGGGTGGAATTTCAACAAGGCGCTGATCGGCCCGGACGGGGATCTTCGCGGATTCTGGGGCGCAAGCGTGCGACCGGTGTCGCGCCCGGTCGTGCGGGCCGTCGAGCAGGCATTGCGGGGCTGATCCGGTGCGCCTTGTCCTTGTCCTGATCGCAGGCGGCGCTTTGGCGGGGAGCGCTTTGGCGCAGGGTTTCGCGGGGCTGGGCATCGGGGCAGAAGGTTTTTCCGAACCGCAGCCCGACCATGCACTGATGTTCCCCCGCGACCACGGTCCGCACCCTGATTACCGGATCGAATGGTGGTATCTGACGGCGGTGCTCGAAGACGCAGACGGCCGCGACTACGGGGTGCAATGGACACTCTTTCGTTCCGCGCTGGAGCCCCGGACCGATGACGGCTGGCGGGACCCGCAACTGTGGATGGGCCATGCCGGGCTGACCACGGCCGGGGCGCATTTCAGCGCCGAGCGGCTCGCCCGGGGCGGGATCGGTCAGGCGGGGGTCACGGCAGAGCCTTTCATGGCGTGGATCGATGATTGGGAACTACGCTCCATCGCACCCAAAGGCGCCGATGCGCTGAACCTGCTTGAGGTCCGGGCGCGCGGGGCCGATTTCGCCTATGACCTGCGCCTTTCCGCCGAGGGGCCGCTGGTCCTGCAGGGTGACGCGGGGTATTCGGTCAAATCCGAGTCCGGGCAGGCCAGTTACTACTATTCACAGCCCTTTTTCACCGTGACTGGCACGCTGGAACTGCCTGAAGGGGCGATCGCGGTCGCCGGGCAGGGCTGGCTTGACCGCGAATGGTCCAGCCAGCCGCTGTCCGAAGATCAGGAGGGGTGGGACTGGGTCTCGCTGATCTTTGAGGATGGCAGCCGGATGATGGGGTTTCAATTGCGCGGCGCGGGCGCGCCCTTCACCTCTGGGACGTGGATCGCCGCCGACGGCACCGCCACCCCCGCCCCCCACGGCGCCCTGCGCTTCGAGGCGCAGGAACACGCTCGCGTGGCCGGGCGGCAGGTGCCCGTACGCTGGCGGATCGTCTGGCCGGAACGCGGTCTGGACATCGCAACCACCCCGCTGAACCCGCAAAGCTGGATGGATACTTCGATCGCGTATTGGGAAGGGCCGCTGCGGTTTTCCGGCAGTCACGGCGGGCGCGGGTATCTGGAAATGACCGGATACTGAGCCGGTTTCCGGCGCAGGTGCGCAAGGCTTCTGCCCCGGCGTGCGCAAAAGCGGTTTTCAATACGCGGCGAATTGATTTAAAGGGGCGCGCCGGGTGCGCTTGCCTGCGCCCGTTTTCCGAAACCCTGTCCACCCGGAGCCCTGACCATGTCCGACCCCTTGCGCCTTGGAATTGCCGGACTGGGAACCGTGGGTATCGGGGTGGTCAAGATCGTCCAGCGCCATGCCGACCTTCTGGCCCTGCGCTGTGGGCGCCCGGTGGAAATCACCGCCGTATCCGCGCGCTCGCGCGGGCGCAACCGCGGCGCCGACATCTCGGGCTACGCGTGGGAGGATGATCCTGTCGCGCTGGCCCGACGCGACGATGTGGATCTTGTGGTCGAACTGATGGGCGGCGAGGACGGCCCGGCACTGGCCGTCACACGCGCGGCCATCGCCGAGGGCAAGGACGTCGTTACCGCCAACAAGGCCATGCTGGCAATTCACGGCCACGCGCTCGCCACCGAGGCCGAGGCCGCAAGCGTCGCCCTGCGGTTCGAAGCCGCCGTCGCCGGAGGCATCCCGGTGATCAAGGCGCTGACCGAAGGGATGGTCGGGAACCGGATCACCCGGGTCATGGGCGTCATGAACGGGACCTGCAACTATATCCTGACGCGGATGGAAGATGCCGGCCTGCCCTATGACACCGTGTTCGAGGAAGCGGCGCAGCTGGGCTACCTCGAGGCCGATCCGAACCTGGATGTCGGCGGAATCGATGCCGCGCACAAGCTGACGCTTCTGGCCTCGATCGCGTTCGGAACGCGGCCTGTTTTCAGTGCCATCGATCTCGAAGGCATCCAGCGCATATCGGTCGAGGATATCCGCCACGCCGCTGATCTGGGCCTGCGGATCAAGCTTCTGGGCGTGGCGCGGATGACCGGGCGCGGGTTGGAGCAAAGCATGTCGCCTTGTCTTGTGCCCGCCGACAGCCCGCTGGGACAATTGAAGGGCGGCACCAACATGGTGGTGATCGAAGGCGACAGCGTGGGCCAGATCGTCCTGCGCGGGCCGGGCGCGGGCGAAGGCCCCACCGCCAGCGCGGTCATGGCTGATGTGGCCGATCTGGCGCGCGGCCTGCGGATTCCGCCCTTCGGCCAGCCCGCCGCAACCCTGGTCGAAGTCACCGCCGCCCGCGCCACCGCCGCCAAGCCCTTCTACATGCGCATGACGCTGGTGGACCGGCCCGGCGCGCTGGCGCGCGTAGCCGCCGCGCTGGGTGATGCCGGGATCTCCATCGACCGGATGCGCCAGCACGGGCACGAAGGCACCGACGTGCCGGTGATCATCGTCACCCACAAGACCACGCGCGATGCCATCGACCACGCCACCGGGCTGTTCTCGACCACGGGCGTGGTGGTGGGCGAACCGGTCGCCATGGCCATCGAAGCGATCTGACCGCATCGGCCACCGGCACCTCCCGCCCCTTCATCTTGCCAAAAATACTCAAATGCCCCGCCCCGGACTGCGCTGCCCGCGGGGCGGTGCACATTGATCGCCGCCCGGCCGTCCAAGCCCGGGACCGGCCACACCCGGACCCGATGGTAGCGGTCACACCCGGCGCGGGGCTTGTCACGGCGCGTCATGCGGGTCTAGACACAAGGGCAAGCCCGAAGCTTCATTGACAGGAACAGCCCATGACCGCGACCCCCCCGGAATTTCATGACCGCATGCTTTCGCTGGGCCTTGCCCGCGTGTCCGAGGCGGCAGCGCTGGCATCGGCCAAGCTTGTCGGGCGGGGCGACGAGAAAGCTGCCGACCAGGCGGCGGTCGATGCCATGCGCACACAGCTGAACATGCTCGACATCAAGGGCGTTGTCGTCATCGGTGAGGGCGAGCGCGACGAGGCGCCGATGCTCTTCATCGGCGAGGAAGTCGGCACGGGGGCAGGCCCCGAGGTGGATATCGCGCTGGACCCGCTGGAAGGCACCACACTGACCGCCAAGGATTTTCCGAACGCGCTGACGGTGATCGCCATGGCGCCGCGCGGCACTTTGCTGCATGCGCCCGATATCTACATGGACAAGCTGGCGGTAGGTCCCGGGTATCCCGAAGGCGTGGTCTCGCTGGACATGTCCCCCTCGGAGCGTGTGCGCGCCCTTGCCGGGGCGCGTGGTTGCGACCCCTCGGATATCACCGTTTGTGTACTCGAACGTCCCCGGCACGAGGACATGATCGACGATATCCGCTCGACCGGGGCGGCGATCCGGCTGATCATGGACGGCGATGTGGCCGGCGTGATCCACTGCGCAGAGCCGCATCTGACCGGGATCGACATGTACATGGGGTCAGGCGGCGCGCCCGAAGGCGTGCTGGCAGCGGCGGCGCTCAAATGTATGGGTGGGCAGATCTATGGCCGCCTGATGTTCAACAACGACGATGAAATCGCACGCGGTCGCCGCGCGGGCATCGAGGATCTGAATCGTATCTATGCGCTGAACGACATGGTGCGCGGCGACGTGATCTTTGCCGCGACCGGCGTGACCGATGGCTCGATCGTCAAGGGAATCCAGCGCGAACCCGGCTGGCTGACCCTGGATACGCTTCTGATGCGGTCGAAAACCGGCTCGTTGCGGCGGATGACCTACCGCACCCCGGCCTGAGGCATGGCAGAGCCCGCCCAGACCCGGATGCCGGAGCAGGCGCCGTTCCTTGGCGTGTCGGCGTCGGTCACCGGACGCTTTTGGGCGGGTCCGGACGCAGCGGTGGAACGCGCCGCCCTTGCACTGGCACAACGTACCGGGCTGGCGCCGATGCTGTGTGCGGTGCTGGCCCGGCGCGGCGTGGAACCCGAAGGGGTGGCTGCGTTCCTTGCCCCCGCGCTGCGCGACCTGCTGCCCGATCCGATGGTCCTGCGCGACATGGAACCCGCCGCCGAACGGGTGCTGCGCGCGCTTGACCGCAAGGAACGGATCGCGGTCTTTGCCGACTATGACGTGGACGGTGGCGCCTCGGCCGCGTTGCTGATCCTGTGGTTGCGCGCGCTGGGGCGCGAGGCGACGCTCTATATCCCCGACCGCATTGACGAGGGCTATGGCCCCAATGACGCCGCGATGGTCCTGCTGGCGCGGGACCACGCACTGATCCTGTGCGTGGATTGCGGCACGCTCAGTCACGGCCCCATCGCGGCGGCGCGCGGTGCCGATGTGGTGGTGGTGGACCACCATCTGGGCGGGGAAACGCTGCCGACCGCACTGGCCGTGGTCAACCCCAACCGGCAGGACGAGGCCAGCGATCTGGGCCACTTGTGCGCGGCCGGCGTGGTGTTCCTGCTGCTGGTCGAGCTGAACCGCCGCCTGCGCGCGCGTGGGGTGGCGGGGCCGGACCTGATGGCGCTTCTGGATCTGGTGGCGCTGGCCACCGTGGCCGATGTGGCGCCGCTGGTGGGCGTGAACCGCGCCTTCGTGCGGCAGGGGCTGCGCGTGATGGCGCGCCGCGAACGCCCCGGCCTGCGCGCGCTTGCGGATGTGGCACGGCTGGACATGGCGCCCGCGGCCTATCACCTGGGCTTTGTGCTCGGGCCCCGCGTCAACGCGGGGGGCCGCATAGGCGCAGCCGATCTGGGCGCGCGGCTTCTGGCCACCGCCGATCCGCACGAGGCCGCAGCGCTGGCCGCGCGGCTTGACTCGCTGAACGAGGAACGCCGCGCCATCGAGGCCGCCGTGCGCGCCAGCGCGCAGGCCCAGGCCGAAACCCGCAGCACGGACGGCCCGCTGGTCTGGGCCGCAGGCGACGGCTGGCACCCGGGCGTCATCGGCATTGTCGCTGCCCGCCTCAAGGAAACGTTCGGCCGCCCGGCGGTGGTGATCGGATTCGACGGCGCCGAAGGGAAGGGCTCGGCCCGGTCGGTGCCAGGGGTGGATCTGGGTGCTTCGGTCCAGCGGCTGGCGGCAGAAGGGCTGATCTCGCGTGGCGGGGGGCATCGGATGGCGGCGGGGCTTTCCTTGACGCGCGCGCAACTGGCTCCGGCGATGGACCGGCTGGCGGCGCTTCTGGAACGCCAGGGCAGCGGCGCCACACGCGCGGACCGGCTGAGGCTGGATGGGCTGGTGCTGCCTGCCGCCGTCACGGTCGAAGCCATCGCGATGCTGGAACAGGCCGGACCCTATGGCGCAGCCGCCCCTGCCCCGCGCTTCGCCATGCCGTCGGTGCATGTAAAGCAGACCCGTCGCGTGGGCGAGAAACATCTGAAACTCACCCTTGCCGACGCCGCGGGGAACCGCCTTGACGCCATTTCCTTTGGCGCGTTCGAGTCCGATCTTGGCCCGATGCTCGAAACCCACGCAGGGCGTGCGGTGCATCTGGCCGGGCGGCTGGAGGTAAACCACTACGCCGGGCGCACTCGCCCGCAACTTCGCGTCGAAGACGCTGCGCCCTCCGGCTGAAAAATCTTCGCAAGACACCCGATTTTCGCCTCATCCCCCTTGCGCCGGGCCGAAGGTTTTTCTAAACCCTTGGCACGTCAAGGCCCGTTCGTCTATCGGTTAGGACGCCAGGTTTTCAACCTGGAAAGAGGGGTTCGATTCCCCTACGGGCTGCCACTTCATCAAGAATAACCCAAACAAAACAAGCGCTTGGTGATTTCTGGCATCGGCATCCCGCCTTCCCTCCCGCCATTCTGGCGACCGCTTGTCTCATGGTATCGCAGTGTCAGAGCGCTAGGGCCTGTGGACAATCAGGATTCCCATCTGAGGTGATTTCTGATTCAAGCTTCCAAAATGGAGGTTTGGATGAACGATCGGCGATTTGTGGTGACTGATGATCTGTGGACTCGGCTTGAAGAGCATCTGCCGGGCAAGTCGAGTGACGCGGGCGTGACGGCGAAGGATAATCGGCTCTTTCTGGAAGCGGTTTTCTGGCGTGTTCGGACAGGGTCGCCTTGGCGCGACTTGCCGTCTGCCTTCGGCAAATGGAACAGCCAGTTCCGGAGGTTCCGCAGATGGGCAAAGGCTGGCGTATTCGAGCGCCTTTTCAATGCGATGAATGATGACCCCGACCTTGAATATGCCCTCATCGACGGCACTATCGTTCAGGTTCACCAGAAGGCATCTGGCGCAGTCGAGGGAGAAGGAATTGGTCCGGGGAATCAATTCCCCCGAGACGGGGACTCAGGCTCAGGCCATCGGGCGCTCACGGGGCGGCTTGACGACCAAGATCGTCGCCCTCGTCGATGCGCTTGGCAATCTGCTGCGCTTCATGCTGTTGCCGGGCCAGG
>SKKS01000230.1 GCA_007123625.1 Paracoccaceae bacterium | reverse complement strand
TCGAACCCGAACGCATCGACCAGATGATTTCGGGCATCGTGCGGCGGCTTGAAAGCCTGGGAGACACCGATGTCCCCTCTCGGACCATCGGCGAGATCGTGATGGAAACCCTCGCGCGGATCGACACCGTGGCTTATGTGCGCTTCGCCAGCGTCTACAAGAACTTCCAGGCCGCCGACGATTTCGACAAGTTCGTGTCCGAGTTGCGCCCCATCGCGCAACAGGGGGACTGAGCCGCCGGGCGGCCGCAGCGTCATGGCATCATCCGACGATTCGCGTTTCATGCAGTTGGCCATTTCCTTGGGCCGACGCGGGCTCGGCCACGTCTGGCCCAACCCGGCGGTGGGTTGCGTGCTGGTGCGGGATGGAACAATCGTCGGGCGGGGCTGGACCGCACCGGGGGGGCGCCCCCATGCCGAAACGCAGGCTCTTGCGCAGGCAGGCGCGGCGGCGCAGGGCGCCACTGCCTATGTCAGCCTTGAACCTTGCGCCCACCACGGCCACACACCGCCCTGCGCACAGGCCCTGACAGACGCTGGCGTGGCGCGGGTGGTCACCGCCATTACCGACCCCGACCCGCGCGTGGCGGGCAGGGGCCACGCAATGCTGCGCGCCGCCGGAATCGCCGTAACCGAAGGGGTCGAGGCCGACGCCGCACTCGCCGCCAACGCAGGGTTCCTGTCGCGGGTCGAACGCAGGCGGCCATGGCTCACCCTGAAACTGGCGCTGACCCTTGACGGGCGAATCGCCAACGCCAGCGGCGAAAGCCGCTGGATCACCGGCCCGCAGGCCCGCCGCGCCGTCCATGCCATGCGCGCAACCCATGACGCGGTGCTTGTCGGCGCGGGCACCGCGATGGCCGACGACCCGGACCTGCGCGTGCGCGACCTGGGCGTGGCGACACAGCCGCTGCGGCTGGTCGCCGATTCGCAGCTTCGCCTGAATGCAACGTCGCGGCTGGGCCGCACCGCGTCCGACTCTCCGGTGTGGATACTGCACAGCGACGCCGCGCCGCTGGCTGCGCGCAACGCATGGGGCGCCACGCAAGCGCACCTGGTCCCGGTCGGCGCGGGCCCCGACGGGCGGATCGATGCAGCCGCGATGCTGGCGGCGCTGGGGGACCTGGGGCTGACGCGGGTCTTGTGCGAAGGCGGCGGGCTGCTTGCGGCCAGTCTTTTGCGGGCGGGGCTGGTGGATGACCTCGCCGTGTTCTCTGCCGGTAAATTCATCGGCGCCGAGGGGCGCGCCGGGATCGGTCCGCTGGCGCTGGCCATGCTCGGCGACGCGCCCGCATTCGATCTGGTTGAAGCGCGGCCACTGGGCGCGGATGTCCTGCACCTCTGGCGCCGGGCCTGATCGGCCTGCCACCGCCCCGCCAAGGATGGGCGCATAGCATCCCCCATCGTCCCCGCCCTGTGCCACCGGCGCAGGGCAGCGCCCGCGAGGCGTGCAAGGGCGGGCGGGTGGGCACGCCGAGCGGGCGCTTCCCGCACCGCGCCCGGATCCAGCCCGCCGCACGAAACCCGGGCGTCAGACCCCGATCCGTCCCGCCAGCCATTCCCCGATCATGAAGCGCGCGATCGAGCCGGGGCGCGCCGCGCGCACCTTCGGATGCGTCCCCGAAAAGGCATCGACCATATCCTCGCGGCTCAGCCACAGCGCATCTTCCAGTTCGTCATCGACGGTTATGGCGTCGGACAGCGCCTCGGCCACGCATCCGATCATGAGCGAAGACGGAAACGGCCAGGGCTGCGACGCGACATAGCGCACCGCACCCACCGCGATCCCGGTTTCCTCGGCCACCTCGCGGCGCACCGCAGTCTCGACCGTCTCGCCCGGCTCCATGAACCCCGCCAGCGCCGAATACATCCCTTCGGGCCAGCCGGGCGAACGGCCCAGCAGGGTCCGGTTGCCACGCAGCACCAACATGATCACCACAGGATCGGTGCGCGGGAAATGACTGGCCCCACAGCCCGGACACGCGCGCTGCCACCCGCCCATGCACACCCCGGAAGCCGTGCCGCAGGACGCGCAGAACCCGTGCGTGCGGTGCCAGTTGAACACCGCCCTCGCAGTGGCCGCAAAAGCCGCCGCCTTGGGATCCAGCGCGGTCATCATCCTGCGCAGGTCCTGAAATTGCTGCGTGGCGGGTGTGCCGGGATAATGCTGGATGCTGGCGTCATCGAACATCGCCAGCGCGGCGCGATCCAGCGCCTGCGGCTCCCATGACGATATGTCGGCAGCGAAGCGCGGCGCGGCGGGCGTGCCCAGAAACAGCAGCGGTCTTACTGCATGCACCAGCATTGGCGCGTCTACCGACACCCAGCCCAGCGCATTCGCCCCATCCATCAGCGGCTTGCCCCGCCAGACCGGCAGCACCCGCGCGGCGGGCGACTGCTCCAGCGCTGCAAGCGCAGCGGACTCACCCCGCACCCCCGCCGCCCGGTCCGTCCCGCTTCCCGCAAAGGCCAGAGGTGCACTATTCATGGAGCCAACCCTTCCCCGGGCCCGCGCCCGCATTTTCAGCTGATGTGTGCCCAAATATCACAACCTGAACGCGATCATCGTCAATGTCTTGAACCACAAGAGCCTTGGAATTGCCATCTTGGCAGAGCAATGACAAGGTTGCCTGACCAAGGGCAAACGGAAGGACCGGCGCCAGCAAGGCATCGGATTGAACCAAGTTATATGGACCGGGGCTTTACAGTGCATCAACCGCTTCCCTTTGCAGCGCTTGGAACGGCGTCCGGGCTTGCGCATCTGCGCATCATGGAAACCACGGATCTTCATGTGCATCTGGCGCCTTACGACTATTACGCCGATTGCCCCAACCCCGACCTCGGGCTGGTGAAGCTTGCGCACCTCATCGACCGGGCGCGGGCGGAATGCCCGAATGCGCTCCTGTTCGACAACGGCGATTTCCTTCAGGGCACGCCCGTGGGCGACTACATCGCCTATGAACGCGGTCTGCGTGAGGGTGACGTGCACCCTGTCATCGCCGCCATGAACGCGCTCGAATTCGACGCGATCACGCTGGGCAACCACGAATTCAACTACGGGCTTGATTTCCTGATGACGGCACTCACGCGCTGCGACGCGCCGGTAGTCACCGCAAATCTTCTGCGCGCACCCGGTGTTGCCGCGCCCGGCCAGGACCGCTCGCTCACCCGGCCCTACAAGTTGCTGGACAGGACCATCATCGACACGACTGGACGCGCTCAACAGATCCGGGTCGGCGTGATCGGCTTCGCGCCGCCACAGATCACCATGTGGGAACGCCAGCTTCTGCAAGGGCGGCTCTGGGCGCGTGACATGGTGCAGTCTGCACAAGCCTGGTTGCCCGAAATGCGCGAGGCCGGGGCCGACATCATCGTTGCACTGGCACATACCGGTCTGGGCCATCCCCGCACCGGCGAAGGCGCCGAAAACGCCGCCGTCGCGCTTGCGCGGCTTGATGGCATCGACGTGGTGCTGGCCGGGCACAGCCATATGGTATTCCCGGGTCCCGGAATCGCCGCCACGCCCGAAATCGACCCTGTGGCGGGGACGATCTGTGGCAAACCCGCGGTCATGGCCGGGTTCTGGGGTTCGCATCTGGGCGTTGTTGACCTTTTGCTGCAACGCGACGGCGCCACCTGGCACGTCATGGGCAGCCGCTCCGAAGCCCGCGCGCTGCGCGCGCCTGCGCCGCCCGCGCGCACAGGAACGCTGCCGGGTCTCAGCGCTGGTGCCAAGGGTCGCCTGCATGACGAAGCCGCGCGCCTTGTGCCTCGCCGCAGCCCCGCCGTGCGCCGCGCGGTGCAGGCCGTCCACCGTCAGACCCTTGCCGCGATCCGCCGTCCCATCGGCGCAACACGCCACCCGCTGCACAGCTTTTTCGCGCTTCTGGGGCGCTCGACCGCCACTGCGCTGGTGGCCGAGGCCAAGCGCCGCTACATCGCCCACAAGCTTGAGGGTACCGAACACGCCGGGCTGCCGGTCATCGCCGCCGTGGCGCCGTTCAAGGCCGGCGGGCGCAGCGGCCCACGTCACTATACAGACATTTCCGCCGGGCCGCTCGCGCTCCGGCATGTGTCGGACCTGTATTTCTTTCCCAATTCGGTGGCCGCGCTGCGGCTCAACGGCGCACAGATCCGCCAATGGCTGGAACGCAGCGCGTCGGTCTTCAACCGGATCACGGTCGATCCCGTGGCGGACACCGCGCCCCGCGCGCTGCTCAACCCCGCCATGGCGCCCTATGATTTCGAAATCCTCTACGGAATCGATCATCGCATCGACCTATCGCAACCCGCGCGCTTCGATCCGGACACCCAGACCGAAAACGCCAGAAACAGCCGGATCGGGGAGATTCGCCTGAATGGCGCACCGCTCGACGACACAGCAGAGGTAATATTGTGCACCAACAGCTTCCGCGCCAACGGGGCAGCGGGATTCGCGGGTACCGGGGGCGACCGGATGATCTATTGCGACACGCGGGCGGTGCATGAGGTCCTTCGCCATCATATCGGGACCCCGGACCTGATCGACATCATTGACCCTGTGCCGGTTCGGTTCGCACGGATCCCGGGCGGCAAGGCGGTCTTCGCCACCGGTCCGAACGCGGTCCCGCACCTGCACGAAATCGCAGACCTGAACCCGCACCGCATGGACGACAATCCGCAGGGCTTCATGCAGCTTGTTCTGGATTTCAGCGCGGTCTGAACACCTGATTCATGCCAATACATCAGACGCAGTTGGAAAGCCGCTGCGCCTGAACCCGCGTCAGCGCCCGAAAACACCCGTGACCCGGCCCAGCAACATGAACGCACGCGCGCTGCGGGTTTCGGTCAGGCGGGCCAGCGCTGCGTCATCCAGTTCGGGGGCGACGCTGGACAGGCACGCATCGAAGGCGCGCAGAAACCGATGCGCAGCCTCGCGAAAGTCCGGGTCCTGTCGCATCCGCCCCACGGTCAACGCCAGACAGGACCGGTCGCGTACCCCGGCAAGCCCCGCCATCGCGGGGCCGCGCGCGCCTTCGGCGAACGCGCGCCACACCTCGGGGCGTGCGCGGTCAGGGCGCAGGTCGTCCATGAAGATGCCTTCCTCTGCCAGCGCGGTCAGCACCTCCTGCGCGCTGCGGACCAGTTGGCCGGTGCCGTGCCACGCCAGCGCCCGGTGCAACGCCTGAAACCCGGCGCGGTCATCGGCGTCTTCGGGGAAATGCAGCGCGCGGATCAGATCGTCATGCGCGGGCGGCCCTGAGGTGCCCATACGCGGCTCAGGGCCCAGCGCGAGCAGCGGTTGTGCCGCCAGATCCGGCGCCGGAGTCAGGTCCGGGCGCCGAGACGTGGCAAAGACTGCGCGGGCATTGTCGCTGGCCCGCTGCACCTGCGCGATCGTTTCCAGCCGCGGGTCGGGCACGTCGACGCGTGCGGCCTGCTCCAGCCAGAGCGTCCGCATTCCGTCCACGCTGTCCTGCACGCGGGCGATCCGCAGGTCCTGCGCACGCAAGGCCCTTTGCAGGACCAAACCCGCCCAGCCCAGGAACACCGGCAACACCAGGATCACCACCACCGCGGCAATCGCAATCGCGGGTAAGTCCGACAACCCACCCCAAAGCACCAGAACCGCCACCAGCCCCAGCCACAATGCAAGCGCAAACCCCGCGCCCCACGCGACCTGCGGACTGGTGCTGCGCGGCGTGCGAGTATCGGTCATCGGTATCGCCCTGTCCCGGCGCGCGGTCACTCGAAGGTAACGCGCACCACTTCATAGCTCCGCTGTCCGCCGGGGGTGCGGACCTCGACACTGTCGCCTTCGTCCTTGCCGATCAGTGCGCGCGCCAGCGGCGACTTCACATTCAGAAGACCCCGTTCGATGTTGGCTTCGGCTTCGCCAACGATCTGATAATGGTGCTCTTCCTCGGTGTCCTCGTCAATGATCGTGATCTTGGCGCCGAACTTGATCGAGCCCTTCAGCCGCGCGGTGTCGATCACCTCGGCGCGCCCGATGATGGATTCAAGCTCCTTGATCCGGCCCTCGATGAAACTCTGCTTTTCCCGGGCGCTGTGATACTCGGCGTTCTCGGACAGGTCGCCATGCTCGCGCGCTTCGGCAATGGCACGAATGATCGCCGGACGGTCCGCGGACTTGAGCCGCTTGAGCTCCGCCTCCAGTTGCAGGAAGCCGCCTCGGGTCAGGGGTATCTTTTCCATAGCACCACCACCATGATGTAAAAAAACCGCCCGCAGCGGTCGCCGGGGCCGTTTCAGTTCCGTCCGCGTATCTGAGCGCAGCCGTGCCACGATTGCAAGCGCTATCGCCTGCAACGACACAGGTTCGACGCTGACAAGCACCTCGGCCGGTTCGTTCAAAAGTTGGTGCATCTGCGGCCAGAACGCGGCGTCGGGGGTCGATTGCACGCCGGGTCACGATTGACCCGCTTGCCCGCGCTGCGCTATCGCATCGGGAAGCATTTTCCCCGTCCAGCCAGCGAAGGAGCCGCCATGTCCGGGATCGAGCGCGAAGCCATGGAATACGATGTCGTGATTGTTGGTGCGGGGCCTGCGGGGCTGTCGGCGGCGATCCGGCTGAAGCAACTGGATGCAGACCTGAATGTGGTCGTGCTGGAAAAAGGGTCCGAGGTTGGCGCGCATATCCTTTCAGGCGCGGTGCTTGACCCCTGCGGGCTGGACGCACTGATCCCCGACTGGAAAGAGCGCGGCGCGCCGATCAACGTGCCGGTGCGCAAGGACAACTTCTACATGCTGGGTCAGGCCGGACAGCTGCGCGTGCCGAACTGGCCGATGCCGCCGCTGATGAACAACCACGGCAACTACATCGTCAGCATGGCCAATGTCTGCCGCTGGCTGGGCGAACAGGCCGAGGCGCTGGGGGTGGAAATCTTTCCCGGCATGGCCGCGTCGGAAGTGGTCTATGACGGCGACCGGGTGAAAGGGGTTGTGGCCGGCGAATTCGGCAAGAAGCCCGATGGCAGCCCGTCCGAAAACTACGAACCGGGGATGGAACTGCACGGCAAGTATGTCTTTCTGGCCGAAGGCGTGCGCGGCTCGCTGACCAAGCAGGTGATGGCGAAATACGACCTGTCCAAGGAGCATGAGCCGCAGAAATTCGGCCTGGGCATGAAGGAAATCTG
>SKKS01000079.1 GCA_007123625.1 Paracoccaceae bacterium | reverse complement strand
CGGATTGCCGCCGACCCAGTCGTGCACCCCTTCGAACAGCGCCGCGCTGTTGGCAAGGATCAGGTCGCGGTCCATGTCGGCTTCGTTCATAGCGTTGCGGCGCTCGAACTCGGCCACGGCTTCGAAGATCACTTCGGGGTTCTGCAACAAGTACGACCGCACCATGGCGCCGAATTCCGTGTCCACGGCCACCGGGTCGTCGCTGCTGACAATGGCCACCGGTTCGCTGATCTCCTCGGTCGTGGCGGTGGTCTCGTCGCTGATCGCTGCTGCGGTGGTCACCGGCGTTTCCTGCGGGCCGCGCGCGGGTGCGGTAAGTACCAGGATGCCCAGCGCCGAAGCGACCAGTGCGGTACCGATCAACCCGGAGTCGGTGAGGGGAAGTGTCATCGTTCTCTCCCGAAAACTGTCTCCAGGCGACGGGGCCCGGCGAATGCTGCGCTTGCTCCCGTGTGTAGAAACCCCGGCCCGGACGTTCAAGGCTTTCACTGCCACCAGCGACAATTTTACCGCCCGAAACACGGTTTTCCGCAGCCATCGCGGGTGCGCCGCTGGTCCGTTGGATGCAATGCAGTATACTGGCGCGCAGCAACGCAATCAATGCGCAGACACAGGACCAAGGGGCAGATGACAGCAGGACGCTTGACCAGCCTTGCGGGCGCGGCACTTTTCGCCGTGCTGCTGTTTCCGGGATCGGGTGCCGCCAGCGAAACACTGCGCGTCGGCCCCACCGCGCCTGCGATCCAACCGGCGCAACCGGGTCTGGGCGCCAGCGCGCGCATCGACCCCGTCGGCGTGGTGCTGCGGTCGGACATGGCCGCGCTGGAGATCGCGTTGCCGCTGTCGCAACCGGTGCCGTGGCGCGCGCAGGTGCTGGCCAGCCCGCCGCGTCTGGTGCTTGACCTCAACACCGTGGACTGGAGCGTGCTGCCCGCAAGCACGCTGGCTGCCGCCGCAGGCCCCGCCCTGCGCGCCCTGCGGCTGGGTCAGGCGAACGGCTGGGCGCGCATGGTCATCGACCTTGCTGGCACATACAGGCTGGAACAGGCGGCGCTTACCCCGGCGCGAGACAGCGACGGCGCCACCCTGCGGCTGATACTTGCGCGCGTGACCGCCGAAAACTTTGCCCGGTCCGCGCAGGCCGAGGACACCTTTGCCACGCGCTTCGGCGGCGCGTTGCTGCATCCCGAAGCGCCCGCCACGACCCCGGCCCGCCGCCCAATGGTCGTCGTACTTGACCCCGGACACGGCGGGGCCGATCCCGGTGCCGAACGCGACGGCTTGCGTGAATCCGACCTGATGCTGGGCTTCGCGCGCGAATTGCGCGACGTGCTGGTGCGCGCGGGTGGGTTCGAGGTTGTGCTGACCCGCGATGCGGATGTGTTCGTGTCGCTGAACGCACGCATGCGCGCCGCGCGCGCGGCGGGCGCAGACGTGTTCCTGTCACTGCACGCCGATGCCCTTCCTGACGGATTGGCTTCAGGGGCGACCCTTTATTCGCTGTCCGACGAGGCTTCGGACCGTTCGGCCGCGATCCTGGCCGAACGCCACGACCGCGGGGATTTGCTGGCCGGAGTGGACCTGCGCCGCGCAGACGACGCCATTGCGGATGTGCTGATATCCATGGCGCAACTGGAAACCCGCCCGCGCACTGACGCACTGGCCGAAAGCCTTGTATCCGGCATCCGCGCGCAGGGCCTGCGGCTGCACCGTCGCCCGCATCAGTCGGGCGCGTTTTCCGTGCTGCGCGCGCCCGACATGCCTTCGTTACTGATCGAGCTGGGGTTCATGTCGAACCCGCGCGACCTGGCCAATCTTCAGGACCCGGAGTGGCGGCAGCGCATGCAGGCGGCCCTGGCCGAAGCGCTGCGCGCCTGGCAAGAAGCCGACACCGCCAGCGCCCCGCTGCGGCGGCACTGATGGCGCAGACCGACGGTCCGGTACGTTCCGGAATCAGAGCGACATGATCCGCGCCGTGTCGGTGCCCGAGGTGTAGTTGCAGCGCACCTCGAACATCTGGCCCTGCCGCGACACCCGCAGCATCACGTCGCGCCCGGTGGTGGCCCCACCGGAATCGGTCACGGCGCGGGTGCCGACCACGCCTTGCACACTCAATCCCTGTGCGTTGCCCTGCTCGACGCAGGCGCGCTCGGCCCGGCTGGCAGTGGCAACACCGGTAGGTGCCGGTGCGGCGATATTTGCTGGCGGCACGACCGCTGCGGGGGCCGGGCGGGCACCAGGCGCAGGTCCGGTGATAAGGCGCGGCGCCTGCGCGCAGGCCGACAGGCCCAGTCCGGCGACAAGCAACAGGGCGAAGGGGGACAGGGGACGGGCACGGGACATGGCAGACTCTCCTACTGGATGACGTGTACGCAAACGAGCCGGGCGTTTATGCAGGATGCAAAAGCGCCTGGGCTGCGGAACGCGCAGCGTCAGTGATGCTATCACCCGCAAGCATGCGCGCAATCTCTTCGACGCGATCTTCGGCGGAAAGCGGCACAACACGCGATCGTGTCTGCCCGTCCGCGACGTGCTTTTCCACCCGCCAGTGATGCGCGCCCAGTGCCGCGACCTGCGGCGAGTGGGTCACCACCAGCACCTGCCCCGCGTCGGCAAGCGCGCGCAGGCGGCGACCCACCGCGTCGGCGGTCGCACCGCCCACCCCGCGGTCGATCTCGTCGAAGATCATGGTCAGCCCGCCCGCCGATCCCCCCGCCAGACAGACCTTGAGCGCCAGCAGGAAGCGCGACAGCTCCCCCCCCGAGGCGATGCGGTTCAGCGGCCCGGCAGGCGCGCCGGGGTTGGTGGCGATTTCGAAAATGACAGCGTCCCGCCCATCGGGGCCGGGGTCGGCAGGTGCAACCCGGGTGGCAAACACCGCGCGCTCCATCCGCAGCGGCGCAAGTTCCGCCGCCATCGCGCGGTCCAGTCGCACCGCAGCCGCGCCGCGCAACTCCGTCAAGGCGCGCGCGGCGTGGTCATAGCGCGCAACGGCTTGCGCCGCTTCGGCCTCCAGCCGGGCCATATCGGCGGTGCCGCCGTCCAGTGCCGCAAGCCGCGAGCGCAAATCCTCTGCAAACGCGCCCAGATCGTCCGCCAGCACGCCATGCTTGCGCGCCAACCCGCGCAGGGCGAATAGCCGCTCCTCGACCGTTTCAAGCTCACCGGGACCGGCTTCAAGCGCGTCAAGCGTATCCTCGATCCCGCGCGCGGCTTCGGCCACATCATCCAACGCCCGGCCAAGCGCAGCCAGCGCACCATCAAGCTGACCGTCAAGCCCCTCCGAGGCATCTTCAAGCCAGCGCGTGGCATCGACCAGCAAGCGCTCGGCACCCTCGGCGGACAGCGCGCCATGAGCACGGGCGAGATCGGCGCGCAACCGCTCGCCCTGCTGCAGCAGGCGGCGGCGGGTATCAAGCGCGTCTTCCTCGCCGGGTTGGGGGTCGAGCAGGTCCAGTTCGCCGACCGCATGGCGCAGGAAGTCCTCTTCGCGGGCAAGCTCAGCCAGCCGCTCACCGGCCACAGCGCGCGCCTTGCGCGCTTGCGCCAGCGCCCCCCAGGCATCGCGCGTCGCGCCCAGAGCATCTCCCGCGCCGACGAAATCGTCCAACAACCCGCGGTGGCCACGAGTATTGAGCAAACCGCGGTCATCGTGCTGGCCATGCAACTCAACCAGGCAATCCGAGATCGCGCGCAGCACGTCGCCCGAAGCGCGTCGGTCGTTGATCCAGGCGGACTTGCGCCCTTCGGCGTGGTTGACACGGCGCAACAACAGCGTGTCCCCGCAGGGAATGCCGCTTTCGTCCAGAATGGCGCGGGCCGGATGCCCGGCGGCCAGCGCGAACTCGGCCACCACTTCGCCCTGCGCGGCGCCGGGGCGGACAAGATCGGCGCGCCCACGCCAGCCCAGCACAAACCCGAGGCAATCAAGCAGGATCGATTTGCCCGCGCCGGTCTCGCCGGTCAGCACGTTCAGGCCCGGACGGAACGAAAGTTCCAACCGGTCAATGATCAGCATGTCCCGAATGTCAAGCGACAGAAGCATCGGTGGGCGAGTGTCCAGACCTCAGGCAGCGGGGGCGCTGCCCCCGCACCCCCGGAGTATTTGAGGCAAGATGAAGGGAACCCGGGTGCAACCCTCCCCCACGATCAGAGCCATTCGCCAAGAATCGACTGGCGGTAGATCTGCTGCAGCCAGCCATCGCCCGCCGTGCCCGGCTCCAACCCCTGCCCGCTGAGCAGGCGAAAGCTGTCCTGATAGAAAGGATTCGCCTGGAAATTGTGGCCCAGGATCGCCGCGGCGGTGCGGGCGTCGTCCTCGAAACCGAGTGCGACATAGGCCTCGACCAGCCGGTGCAAGGCTTCGGGGGTGTGGGTCGTGGTCTGGAAATCCTCGACCACCACGCGGAACCGGTTGATGGCTGCAACATAGTTGCGACGCTTGAGATAGAAGCGCCCGATCTCCATTTCCTTGGCCGCCAGATGGTCGAAGGCCAGATCGAACTTGAGCACCGCCGAACGCGCGAACTCGGTTTCGGGGTATTCCTCGATCACGCGGCGCAGGTGGCGCAGGGCCTGAAACGTCAGCCCCTGATCGCGCCCGACCTCGTCGATCTGGTCATAGAAGGAAATCGCCAGCAGATACGCGGCATAGGCTGCATCCTCGTCGCCGGGATAGGTGTCGAGGAAGCGCTGCGCGGCGGCGCGGCTTTCCTCGAACTCGCGGCCACGGTGATAGGCATAGGCCTGCATGATCAGCGCCCGGCGCGCCCAGTCGCTGTAAGGATAAATCCGTTCGATTTCCGAGAAATAGCGCACCGACCGCGAGGCGCGGCTGTTGGTCTCAAGCTCGTACTCGCCACGCTGGAAAATCTCCTGTGCCGAGAAACCCGCGAGGGAGTCGTCCGGACGGTTCGAGTCGCAAGCACCCACCGCGAGGGCGGCCAGCAAACCAGTCGCCAGCCGCAGATTTCGTGCGCCAACTCTCATCTGCATCTATCCCTGTCTGTCCCTTGCCTGCATTTCCTAACACATATGAATCGGGGGCGCAAAACCGCAATCGGCGGGTGCGGGCCGAATTCCGGCCCGGCCCACAAGACGCATGATGTCAGGCCGTCATAGGGAGATCGGCCAAGGTCCGCACATTCCCCGGGAGCCGGCGACGGCACGAGGGGCTGCAGACCTCGCGTACATGGCTGGACGGGTCCGCCAGCAGCGCCTGCACAAGACGCCCAGTAAGCGCATGGCCTGCGCGGACACCCAGGTAACGGCCCAGAATCGGCGCCCCGGCCACCGCCAGATCGCCAAGCGCGTCCAGCATCTTGTGGCGCACCGGTTCGTCGGCGTGGCGCAAGCCGCCAGGGCTGAGCACTGAAGCGCCTTCGACCACGATGGCGTTTTCGTAGCTTCCGCCAAGCGCCAGCCCGGCGGCCTGCATGGCCTCGACATCGGCACGGCGGCAGAAGGTGCGGGAATCTGCCAGATGATCCGCGAACGCGCCATTGGCAAGGTCGATGTCCTTGCTCTGGCGGCCGATGGCGGCGTCGGGGAAATCGATCTCGAAGCGCATGCGGAAACTGTCGGCCGGTTCAAGGCGCGCCAGGGCATCGCCGCTGCGCACCTCGACAGGGCGCAAGACGCGGATGACCTCGAGCGGCGCCGACTGGACATGCAAGCCCACGGCCTGAAACCGGCGCAGATAAGGCGCAGCACTGCCATCCAGGATCGGAACCTCGGGCCCATCAAGCAGGACAAAGGCGTTGTGAATCCCTGCCCCCGCGAGCGCCGCCATCAGGTGTTCGATGGTGGCAACGGAGGCACCGGCCGCGTTTTCCAGCCGGGTGCAAAGCCGCGCCTCGGTCCAGAACTCCGGAAGCGCGGGAATAACCCCACTGCCCGCAGGCAGGTCAATGCGCCGGAAAACGATCCCGTGCCCGGCCGGTGCCGGATCGATCCGCAGGCGCACGGGCAGCCCGGAATGAAGGCCAAAGCCCTTGAAACTTACTGATCTTGCCAAGGTTGCCTGCATAGTCCCGTCCGCCTGTCTGCGTTCACTGCCGCATTGCTCTCGCCTTGCGCGTTCTGATCGCGCGCTGAGGGCAAAATATGCAATGGGATCGCGTGGCTCAATTCACTCTTTGCGACGGTTTGTAACACGCCACGCCCGCATGCGCCGGATCCCGCCCATCACTCGGCGTGGGATTTGCAATCTGTTGGACTAAAAAGAAAAGGCCGACAAAGTCGGCCCTCTCCGGATCGGTCAGAAATGCTGCAGATTGCGCTTGCGACGCTCAGTTTGCCTGGCGGCGCAGAAAGGCAGGGATCTCGATGCGTTCCTGTTCGGCGGAAACGCCGGGATCCTCGTCATGCGCGGTGACCGGCGGTTGGGTCCGCGGCATGCGCGCCGTGTTCTCGGCCCCCTGCCCGGCCATGCGGCTGATCAGCGATCCGATCCCGAAGCGTCCTGACGCGGCCGGGCGCTCGGCTTCGGGCTGCGGGGCGGACTGCTGAGAATGCGGCTGCGCGCCAGGTGCCTTGCGCACCGCAGCCTGCAACCGGGCCAGTGTTTCCGGCGACGGAGTTCCGGCAGAACCGCGACGGGGGGCAACGAAATTTCCAGCATCGCCATGCGCGGGCTGTGCGGGATGCTGTGGCGCCTCGTGCAGGACCTCGTCCAGATCGAAGCCGCGGTCGGCATGCCGCGCAGAAGGAGCTTGCGGTTGCTCCTGCCGGAAGCGCATCGGCGCGGGCTGCTGTTGGTGCGGCGGCTGCGAGCGCGCGGCCTGTTGGGCATAGACCGGGGCGCGAGAGGCCTCGTGCGCGGCTTCCTGCTGGTCGGCAAACAGGTTTGCCTGCGCCTGTTCGCGCGCACGCTCATCGTTGCGCGGAACGAAAACCGGCTCTTCGATGTCGTCGTACTCGGGCTCTGCCTGACGCTCCGGCGCGACGGACGCTGCAGCCGGGCGCTCGGGCAGGTCGGGGCGGATCGGCTCGGCCATCTTGCGGCGCGGAACATCGATTTCGTGCGCCGTCTGCGACGCATCAATCCCGGTCGCCACAACCGAAACCCGGATCGCGCCTTCCATTTCAGGGTCGAGCGTGGAGCCGACGATGATGTTCGCCTCGGGGTCCACCTTTTCGCGGATACGGTTGGCG
>SKKS01000279.1 GCA_007123625.1 Paracoccaceae bacterium | reverse complement strand
GTCGCGCTGATGGAGATCGTCAGCCGCCCCGACATCCGCGGCCCCGAGGAAGCCGCCGCCTATGTCACCAAGCTGCGCCAGATCCTGCGCTATCTGGGCACCTGCGACGGCAACATGCAGAACGGCAATCTGCGCGCGGATGTGAACGTGTCGGTCTGTCGCCCCGGCCAGTATGAAAAATATCAGGAGACACAGGATTTCAGCCACCTGGGCACCCGCTGCGAGATCAAGAACATGAACTCGATGCGCTTCATACAGGCCGCAATCGACTACGAGGCCCGCCGCCAGATCGCCATTCTGGAAGACGCCGGCAAGGTGGTGCAGGAAACGCGCCTCTATGACCCGGACAAGGGCGAGACGCGGTCCATGCGGTCCAAGGAAGAGGCGCATGACTACCGCTACTTCCCCTGCCCCGACCTGCTGCCGCTGGAGATCGAGCAGGCCTGGGTGGACGGGATCGCCGCGTCCCTGCCCGAACTGCCCGATGCCAAGAAGGCCCGCTTCATGGCGGATTTCGGCCTGACCGACTATGACGCCAGCGTGCTGACCGCCGATGTCGCCAACGCCGCCTATTTCGAGGCCGTGGCAGACGCGGCTGGGGACGGAAAGCTGGCGGCCAACTGGGTCATCAACGAATTGTTCGGGCGGCTGAAAAAGGAGGCCCATGACATCAGCGACAGCCCGGTTTCGGCCCGGCAGCTGGCGGGGATCATCACGCTGATCCGGGCGGGCGATATCTCGGGCAAGATCGCAAAGGATCTGTTTGAGATCGTCTATACCGAAGGCGGCGATCCGGCGCAGATTGTCGAGGCGCGTGGCCTGAAACAGGTCACCGACACCGGCGCGATCGAAAAAGCTGTGGACGAGATCATCGCCGCCAACCCCGCGCAGGTGGAAAAGGCCAAGGCCAACCCCAAGCTGGCGGGCTGGTTCGTGGGCCAGGTGATGAAGGCCACCGGCGGCAAGGCCAATCCCAAGGCAGTAAACGAGATCGTCAACGCCCGATTGGGCATCTGACTCGGGGGGTACCCGCCTGCGCTTCGGTATGGCGCAGGTCTTTTCTGGCTTTAGACGCGCGGTCGCGTGCAGAGCGCCGCCCCAGGGTTTGCGGCAGTGCAGCTTTCCGGCAACAGCGTAGTTGCATCCATCCCGCAGGACACCCTGCCCCCTTGCCTACCCCTTGATTTTGCGCAACTAAGTTTCGGCGCATGTCTGCTATGCCCCCGGAGAGACCCTATGGCCCGCCTCGCCGCTTGTCTTCATGTCGCGTTGCTGTGTGCGGCAATGGCCGCACCCGCCCATGGCGAACAGGCACAGGTTGCGGTGGGGCTGGGCGCGCATACGACCCGCGCCAACACCGAAGTGAACCTGCGGTTCATCGACGCGCGGCGCGTCTGGGCGCTGCAACCGGTCTACGGACTGTCGTTTGGCACGCGCGGGACGGGATTTGCGGGGGCTGGGCTTGCCTATACCTGGCGCAAGACCGATGGCAGCATGTTCGTGCGCGGATCCATTCTGGCGGGGGTCTACCACAAGGGCCGGGGGCCCGATCTGGGCGGGCGCGTCACCTTCCGATCCGGCGTCGAACTTGGGTTTGCGCTGGACCGCGACACCGATATCGGGATCGGCTTCGACCATCGCTCGAACGCAGGGCTCCACTCGAACAACCCGGGGCTGAACTCTGCCCATCTCTTCATCAGTCGGGCTGTTTACTGATCTATCCGTTACTGTTCCATCCCTGCGGCTGCGTTTACCTTTAAGCGCAGGCGCGGTAACAGTTCCGTTGCAGTAGCCAGCGGAGCAAACCATGCAGAAGTACGAGTACCGGGCGATTCCGGCCCCCGCCCGCGCAGCCAAGGTCAAGGGGATCAAGGATCCGGCCGAGCGTCATGCGCACACGCTGAGCGCGCTCATGAACGAAATGGCCGCCGAGGGTTGGGACTACCTGCGCGCCGATGTGCTGCCCTGCGCCGAACGCAAGGGGCTGACCGGGTCGGTGACGGTCTACAACACCATGCTTGTGTTCCGCCGCCCGACAGCCGATGCGCTGGCCGCTACGATGACACGGGCACAGCCGGTAGCAACCGCTCAGCCGACACCACCGCCGATCGCACCGTCCGTGATCGTACCGCCCGTGAGCGCTGCGCCCGTGCCTGCCGCGCCCGTTGCGCCGCAAGCACCCCCTGTGGCGTCGGCACCCACACCACACGCCGAAGCACCCCCCGTTGAGACGCCCCCCGCGTCACAGATCGACGAAGCAGCCGACGCCGTAGAAGAGCCCGAACGTCCTGCTCCGCCCTACTCCGACGAGCCGACCGCACCCGCGCCGGTCCTGCCACTCAGCGCCCGCGTGAACGAAGGCGCGGCACCGCCACTGGTGCTACGGCGCGACAATGATGTTCCCGCCACCGCGCCTGCCCCACAGAGCAACGCCGCACCGTCACAGGCCGCGCGGCGCCCTGGCTGGCCATTCACGCACTGATATCAAGCGACAGCGCGTGGATGCGGGCCACAAGGTCGGCGCCGAGCGCCGCATGCACCGCCCGGTGCCGCGCGATCCGCGACATGGGCCCGAATTCGGCGGCACGAATGTGCACGTCGAAGTGAGTCTGTCCGCCCTCGCGCCACCCTGAGTGGCCCCGGTGGCTTTCGCTGACGTCCTCGACTTCCAGTGCATCGGGCGCGAACCGCCCCCGCAGCGCTGATTCTATCTGATCACGAATCGACATTTTTCTGACAAGCCCCTTCATTCATCCGTCAAAAAAACTAAACTCCCTGCTCCGAGTCGCAAGTGCCACCGGAACGAAGTTTCGGGGCAATAACAGAACGCGCGGCTTGCGGTACAGGAAAGGCCGGGCTAGCGGACGTGACATGAACAGAAAATCGCCCTTCAATTTCGACATCAGCGCCTCGGCCGACAAAAAGCGCCGCTCACGCGGGCGCCGGGGCATGTCCGGAGCCTGGGAAACCTCGCAGCGGCAGTGCGAACACCCCGGCTGCGGCGAAGCCGGCCAGTACCGGGCGCCGAAATCCCCCGATTCGCTGGATGATTATTTCTGGTTCTGCAAGGACCATGCGCGCGAATACAACCTGAAGTGGAACTTCTTTGCCGGGCAGACCGAAGAGGAAATGCTCGACGTGATGGAGCGTGAACGCGTCTGGGGCCGGGCCACGAAGCCGATGGGCGGGGCCGATGAACAACGCGCCTGGCAGCGCCTGGGAATCGAGGACCCGCACACGCTGCTGGGCGAGAAAGCCACGCGCAACCCCGGCCCACGCCAAAGTGGCGCGTCCGGCCGACGCCTGCCGCCCACCGAACGCCGCGCGCTGGAAATCCTGGACGCCCGCGACACCTGGACCCGGACCGAGATCCGCAAGCAGTACAAAAGCCTGGTCAAGGACCTGCACCCCGACATGAACAAGGGCAACCGCGCCGACGAGGAACGCCTGCAGGAAGTCGTCTGGGCCTGGGACCAGCTTCGCGACAGTCGAAACTTCCGCGACTGATTGCACGCCCCGCCGTTGACCCTTGCCCCGGTTCTGCGCCATGAGGGGCCACAGACAGTCAAGCGGAGCGGCAGCAATGGCCTTCAGAACCCTCGACGACATGACATTCGCCGGCAAGGTCGCGCTTGTGCGGGTGGATATCAATGTGCCGGTCGAAAACGGCCAGGTGACGGACACCACCCGGATCGACAGGATCATGCCCACACTGCGCCACATCATCGAAGCGGGGGGCAAGGCGGTCTTGCTGGCCCACTTCGGACGACCCAAGGGCAAGGTGGTTGCGTCGATGTCGCTGGCGCAGGTGGTTCCCGCACTCGAAGCCGCGCTGGGCCGCCCCGTCGCACACGCACCGGATTGCATCGGCGCCATGGCCAAACGCGCGGTCAGCGAAATGGCGCCGGGCGATCTGCTGCTGCTGGAAAACACGCGCTTCCACCCCGGCGAGGAAAAGAACGACCCCGAGCTTGCGGCCTCGATGGCCGCGCTGGGCGACGTCTATGTCAACGACGCCTTTTCCGCCGCGCACCGGGCGCATGCGTCGACCGAAGGGATCGCGCGGCAGCTGCCGTCCTGCGCCGGGCGCCTGATGGAGGCCGAGTTGAAGGCACTACAAGCCGCGCTGGGCAATCCGATGCGCCCGGTGGCAGCGGTCGTCGGCGGCGCCAAGGTCTCGAGCAAGCTGGAACTGCTGTCGAACCTGATCACCAGGGTGGACCACCTGATCATCGGGGGCGGCATGGCCAATACCTTTCTGGCGGCGCAAGGCTTGGCCGTGGGCAAATCGCTGGCCGAACACGACATGGCGGATACTGCCCGCGCAATCGTACAACAGGCCAAAGGCAGCGGCTGCACGATTCACCTGCCTTCGGATATCGTGGTTGCGCGCGAATTCGCCGCCCATGCCGCGCACCAGACCCTGCCCGCCGATCAATGCCCGGAGGACTCCATGATCCTCGATGCCGGGCCGGAAACGGTGGCGGCAATCAACGCCCTTCTGGCCGACTGCCGTACGCTGATCTGGAACGGTCCGCTGGGCGCATTCGAGATTGCGCCCTTCGACAGCGCCACCAACGCCTGCGCGCGGGAAGCCGCGCGCCTGACCGCTGCGGGTACGCTGGTGTCGGTGGCGGGCGGCGGCGACACGGTTGCGGCCCTGAACCGGGCGGGCGCTGCTGACAGCTTTTCCTACATCTCGACCGCCGGGGGCGCGTTCCTGGAATGGATGGAGGGCAAGACCCTTCCCGGCGTCGCTGCACTCGAGACCTGAGTCACTCAATCTGCGGGCAGGTCACGGCGCTTCGGCACCGGGCTTGAAAAACACCGCAACGCCCCTTTCAATCGTCCGGCATTCGCATATGCTGCATCTCAGCGAAACAGGAACCCCCGATGGCGAATTCGATCGACTACGGCAACCTGATGCATGACGCCATGCGTGGCCTGATCCGCGAGGTCATGTCACGGGTGGCGCGTGACGGGCTGCCGGGTAACCACCATTTCTTCATCACCGTGGACACCACCCACCCTGACATGGACATGGCCGCCTGGCTGCGTGACCGGTATCCGTCCGAAATCACGCTGGTGATCCAGAACTGGTTCGACAACCTCCAGGTCGATAGCAACGGCTTTGCCATCACCCTGAATTTCGGCAATGCGCCCGAACCGCTGTATATCCCGTTCGACTCCATCAGCACCTTTGTGGACCCTTCGGTTGAGTTCGGCCTGCGGTTCGAACTTCAGCCCTCGGACGACGAGGATGACGACGACGACGAGGAAGCTCCTATGCTCGAGGACGCACCCCAGGAGGATGAACAGAAATCGGGCGAGGTGGTCAGCCTCGACAAGTTCCGCAAGTAAGGGTTGAAATTGGTATGCAACAGTATGCCGATTGATTTTCCCGCCCCCACAGGCTAAGGCAGGCCCGAACCCGCCGCACGGAGCCTCCCATGACCGATTTCCGCGTTGAAACCGACAGTTTCGGCCCCCTGAACGTCCCCGCAGACCGGTACTGGGGCGCGCAAACCCAGCGCTCGATCCAGAATTTCCCCATCGGCTGGGAACGCCAGCCCATCAAGATCGTGCGCGCACTTGGCGCCATCAAGCAGGCGGCAGCCGTGGTCAACATGGCGCAGGGCAAGCTGGACAAGCGGCTGGGCGATACCATCGTCGCCGCCGCGGCCGAAGTCTACGCCGGCCGCTTCGACGAACATTTTCCGCTGGTGGTCTGGCAGACCGGGTCCGGCACCCAGTCGAACATGAACGCGAACGAGGTGATTTCCAACCGCGCGATAGAAATGCTGGGCGGCAAGCTGGGGTCCAAGGACCCGGTTCACCCCAACGATCATTGCAACATGTCGCAATCGTCGAACGACACATTCCCGACCGCCATGCATGTGGCCACCGCGCTGCAGGCGCATGACGTGCTGCTGCCCGGGCTGGAGAAGCTGCACGCCGCGCTGCTGGCCAAGGCCGAGGATTTCGCCGACATCATCAAGATCGGTCGCACCCACACGCAGGACGCAACGCCCCTGACCCTGGGTCAGGAATTCGGCGGCTACGCGCATCAGGTCGCGATGGGCATCCGGCGCGTCAAGGCCGCGCTGCCTGCGATTTATGAGCTGGCGCAGGGCGGCACCGCCGTGGGCACCGGGCTGGCCACCAAGGCCGGCTGGGCCGAAGATATCGCCGCCGAGATCGGGCGCATCACCGGCCTGCCCTTCGTCACCGCGCCCAACAAGTTCGAGGCGCTGGCCGCCCATGACGCCATGGTGGAAATGTCGGGCGCGCTGCGCGGCGTGGCTGCCAGCCTCTACAAGATCGCCAACGACCTGCGCTTCCTGGGCTCCGGCCCGCGTTCCGGGCTGGGCGAGCTGATCCTGCCGGAGAACGAGCCCGGCTCCTCGATCATGCCGGGCAAGGTGAACCCCACCCAGGCCGAGGCGCTGACCCAGGTGTGCGCCCATGTCATGGGCAATGACGCCGCCGTGGGGTTTGCCGGCAGCCAGGGGCATTTCGAACTGAATGTCTACAAGCCGATGATGGCCTATAACGTGCTGCAATCCATGCAGCTTCTGGGCGATTCGGCCGGCGCCTTCACCGACAACATGGTTGCGGGGATCGAAGCCAACACCGACCGGATTGCGAAACTCATGTCCGAATCGCTGATGCTGGTCACGGCGCTGGCCCCCACCATCGGCTATGACAACGCCACCAAGGTGGCCAAGACCGCCCACAAGAACGGCACCACCCTACGCGAGGAAGCCATCGCCCTGGGCTTCGTCGATGGCGAGACCTTTGACCGGATCGTCCGCCCCGAGGACATGATCGGCCCCAAGGACTAAGCCCCCGGACGGCGGCAGAATCGGCCGCGCACGCCTTGACAGCGCGGCCGCTTTCCCTGATAGAGCGGCTTCCTGTCCAGGCCCCGGCCCGCGCAGGCCATATCTCATGCCCGCAATGGGCACGCTGCCCGAAGGCACCCAACGCCCGGCATGACCGGGGGCCACAGGGCGCGGAAGTCGAAAAGGAAGACACAGATGTTTGCGGTTCTCAAAACCGGCGGCAAACAGTATCGCGTTCAGACCGGCGACGTGCTGCGCGTCGAACGCATTGCTGCCCAGGCCGGTGAAACGGTCCAGTTCAACGACGTCCTGATGGTGGGCGG
>SKKS01000235.1 GCA_007123625.1 Paracoccaceae bacterium | reverse complement strand
CCGGTGGATCCGTTGCCTGCGGACCTTCCGGGCGGGGAGCCTGTGTTCTTCGATGCCAGCTATCTGGGCGATCCGGTGCGCGTAGTGATCCAGCGCGAGTTCATCGCCGACCCGGTGTTCGACGGCTGGACCACGGTGCAGGTCTGGCAGACGGTGCGCCAGCGCGAACGGCTGAGCCTGATGCTGCTGTTCCAGGCAGGCGCCATGCTGGCGGCGGTGGTGCTGGCCGCGGCGCTGCTCGTGTGGTTCGGGATCAACCGGGGGCTGGCGCCGCTGGCGGGTCTGCGCGACGCGGTGGCACTGCGCTCTGCGGACGAGCTGACCCCCATCCGCCGC
The DNA here is from genome assembly GCA_007123625.1 of Paracoccaceae bacterium. GTDB lineage: Bacteria > Pseudomonadota > Alphaproteobacteria > Rhodobacterales > Rhodobacteraceae > Rhabdonatronobacter. The sequence continues at coordinate 6,845 of SKKS01000235.1, read as the reverse complement.
CCCGTTCCCCCCGAGGTGGCGCCGCTGGTGGCGACCATCAACCAGTTGTTCCACAGGCTGCGGGGCGAGTTGGAGCGTCGCGACGCCTTCATCGGCAACGCCGCGCACCAGTTGCGCAACCCGGTGGCCGCGATCCATGCCCAGGCCCAAGCAGCGCTGGAAAGCGTCGACCCCGGCGTGCGCGCGGCGCGACTGGCCGACCTGACCGAGGCTGCGCGGCGCCTGTCGCGGATGACGCGGCAACTGCTGAACCTCGACATTGCGACCCATGCACCGTTGCGGGTCGAAACCATCGACCTGGGCGAGTTGGTCGCCGGAGTGGCCCGGCGCCACGTCCCGCGCGCACTCGATGCCGGGGTTGACGTGATGCTGGACGCGCCGCCGGGTCCGGTGCAGGTGCAGGGCAACCGTGTTTTGCTGGCCGAGGCGGTGGACAACCTGATAGACAATGCCCTGAGCTATGGCAGCCCGCGCGGCAGCGAACTGCGCCTGCAGCTTGCGACCGTGCAGGGCGAGGCAAGGATCGACGTCCACGACGCGGGCCCCGGCATTCCGGCGGCGGCGGCGGAACATGCCTTCGAGCGCTTCGTGCGGCTGGGCGCGGATGACGGTGGCGGCAGCGGGCTGGGGCTGGCGATTGTGCGCGCCATCGCCGAAAGCCACGGCGGCCGCGCGGAACTCGTGCCTGTGGCGCAAGGCTGCGCGGTGCGGGTTTGCCTGCCGCTGAGTGCAGGCCGTGCGACGCTGAACAACGCCGCCGCCGCCGCGCAGGCGGACACCCGGAACCGAGCGGCGTAAAGGGGGGCCAGCCCCCCATCGCCCGTTCCGGGCGATTCCCCCCGGAGTATTTCTCGCAAGATGAAGGGGACGTGGGTGACTGCGCTTGTCGGGATGGGCGATGCAGGCGCGCACGCTGGGGCATTCCCCTTCGCGGCTGGCTGCACTACATGGGGGGAGCGACAACACCGGAGGATTGCATGACCGAGCCCCTAGTCCCGCTGCCCCTTGCCTCGTTGACCGAGGCCCTGCTCGAGGCCGCGCGCCGGGCCGGGGCCGAGGGGGCGGACGCCATGGCGATTGCCGGCACATCGCAATCCATCGATGTGCGCGCAGGCGCGCTGGAGCAGGCGGAGCGTGCGGAAGGGATCGAGATCGGCCTGCGGGTTCTGATCGGGCGGCGGCAGGCGTGCGTGTCGGCCTCGGACGTGCGGGCGGAAACCCTGGCGGCGATGGCCGAACGGGCGGTGGCCATGGCGCGCGAAGCGCCCGAGGACCCGCATCTGCGGCTGGCGCAACCGGACGAGCTGTCGGCGCGGCGCGATGCGGCGGGTCTGGAACTGGACGACCCCGCGCCCGAGCCGCTGCCCGAAGCCCTGGAGGACGACGCGCGACGGGCCGAGGCGGCGGCCCTGGCGGTGGCAGGGGTGGCGCAGGTGCAGGCGGCATCGGCCGCGTGGGGCCGGCGCGAGGTGCATCTGGCGGCATCGAACGGGTTTTCCGGGGGCTATGCGCGCACATCGCGGCATGCATCGTGCGTCGCGATCAGCGGCGCGGGCACGGGAATGGAGCGCGACTGGCACGCGGAATCACGGGTGTTTCAGGCGGACCTGCCCGATGCCGAAATGATCGGCCGGATCGCCGGCGAGCGCGCCGTGGCCCGTGCGGGCGCCCGCAAGCCGAAAACCGGTGCGTTCCCGGTGCTGTATGACGAGCGCATCAGTGCGGGCCTGATCCGGCATCTGCTGTCGGCGATCAATGGCAGTTCGGTGGCGCGCGGATCAAGCTGGCTGCGTGATGCGATGGGGCAGGAGGTCCTGCCCGCCGACATGTCCCTGACCGAGAACCCGTTGCGCAAGCGGGTGTCCGGCACGCGACCTTTCGATGCCGAGGGGCTGGCCACTGGCGCGCGGGTGCTCGTGCGCGAGGGCGTGCTGGAAAGCTGGGTGCTGGATCTGGCCACCGCGGCCAAGCTGGGCCTGCAGAGCACCGCCAACGCGGTGCGCGGCGTTGCGTCACCGCCCAGCCCTTCGGCCAGCAACATCACGCTGACGCAGGGGCTGGCAAGCCGCGAGGACCTGCTGGCGGAGATGGGCACGGGGCTGCTGGTCACCTCGCTCATCGGATCGTCGATCAACCCGACCACGGGCGACTACTCGCGCGGGGCATCGGGCTTCTGGGTCGAAAATGGCGAAATCGCCTGGCCGGTGAATGAATGCACCATCGCGGGCAACCTGCGCGATATGCTGCAGCGGATCACGCCCGCCAATGACGCGCGGCTGCATCTGTCCGATCAGGTGCCCAGCCTGCTGGTCGAGGGATTGACGATTGCCGGGGAATGATCTGGCGCTGCTGACCGATGCGGCCGTGGCCGCAGGTACGATCGCGGCGCGCCATTTCGGCAAGGGTCCGCGCCAGTGGGACAAGGGCGACGGGCAGGGCCCGGTAACCGAGGCCGACCTGGAGATCGACGCCATGCTGCGCGCGCGCCTCATGGGCGCGCGGCCCGGCTATGGCTGGCTCTCCGAGGAAAGCGCGGATGATCCGTCGCGGCTGGCCCGTGCGTCGGTCTTTGTGGTGGACCCGATCGACGGGACGCGCGCCTTCATCGACGGGCAGCGCAGTTTCGCCCACGCGCTGGCGGTGGTGCGCGGCGGCGCGCCGGTGGCGGCTGTCGTGCATCTGCCGCTGATGGACCTGACCTATGCGGCGGCGCTGGGGCAGGGGGCGTGGCTGAACGGGCGACGCCTGGCAGTGCCACTGCGCAAGGGACTGGAGGGTGCGCGCGTGCTGGCGGCGCGCCCGCAACTGGCGCCCGAACTGTGGCCGGGCGGGGTGCCCCCGGTCGAGCGGCATTTTCGCCCGTCGCTGGCCTGGCGCATGGCGCTGGTGGCCGAAGGTGCGTTCGATGCGATGCTGACCCTGCGCCGCACCTGGGACTGGGATATCGCCGCCGCAACCCTGATCGCGCAGGAGGCGGGCGCGCGCGTTTCCGACCGTCAGGGCCACGCGCCGCGCTTTGCCGGCCCGGACCCGCGCAGTGACGGGATTATCGCCGCATCGCCCGAATTGCATGCGGCGCTTCTGGCGCGGTTGCGCCCGCAGCGGTAAGCGGCGGGTGCGACCGCGAGGTCCGAAGGGGCGGGAATAGGCGCGCGCCTGCGTTAGCCACGCAGTAGATATGGACGCGCGCGCCTGCATTCAGCCACGGGGCAGGTATCGACGCACGCGCCCGCGCTCAGCCGCGTTCCAGCCGACCGGCGCGCCCGCCCCGGCGCTGGCGCAGCAGTCCCGCGCGCGTGGGCAGCGCCACCATGATCGTGCGCCGTTCCTCGGGGGTCATCCGGGCCCAGGTGGTGATCTCGTCGATGGTGCGCAGGCAACCTGTGCAAACCCGCGATTCGGGATGAATCACGCAGACCTTGATACAGGGGCTTTCGATCTCGTTGCGTTTCCAGATATCATCGGTCACGGGGTGCGGTCCTGCGGTAGGGGTAGGTCTCCCGGTATAGCGGCCCATGCGGCGCTGTCCAGCGCTTGCGCTGCGACCCCGGGCCGGGCAATGATGCGCGCGCCCGCATCAGGCGCTGCGCGGGCGGGACACAGGCGGGTCACCGAGATGAGCACACGGGAACAGGCGCTTTTCTGGGGCGGGGCGCTGCTGGCCTTCGGTGGCGTGCTGTGGCTGCTGGGTGACGTGCTGCTGCCCTTTGTTGCGGGCGCGGCGATGGCGTATTTCCTTGATCCGTTGACGGGGCGGCTGATGCGGCTGGGGTTGCCGCGCGCGGCGGCGGCGGCGGTGATCCTGTTCGGCATGATCGGGGCCAGCGTGGCGCTTGCGGTGGGGGTGATCCCGCTGGTGCTGGCGCAGGGCACGCGGCTGGTCGAGTCCGCGCCCGGGTTGTTCGAACAGGCGCAGGCGGCGCTGCTGGGGCGTTTTCCGGGGATTCTGGACGAAGACAGCGTGCTCCTGCGCACCCTCGATGCCGCGGGCGACGCGCTGCGCAGCCGTGGCATGGCGCTGGCCGAGGGCGCGATGGGCGCGGTGTCGGGACTGATCGGGGTGGTGTTGTTCGTGGTCGTGGCGCCGGTGGTCACGTTCTATCTGTTGCTGGATTGGCCGCGCCTGCTGGCGCGGATCGATGTGTTGCTGCCGCGCCGCCATGCGCCGACGATCCGCGATCTTGCGTTTCAGATCGACCGGGCGCTGGCGGGGTTCGTGCGCGGGCAGATCTCGGTCTGCCTGATCCTTGCGGTGTATTACGCGACCGCGTTGATGATCGTGGGGTTGCAGTTCGGGCTGGTGGTGGGCGTGCTGGCGGGGATGATCTCGTTCATTCCCTTCGTCGGCGCGATCATCGGGGGCGTGCTGTCCATCGGGCTGGCGCTGTTCCAGTTCTGGGGCACGCCGTTTCCGATCCTGGCGGTGGTGGCGATCTTCGGGGTGGGCCAGTTTCTGGAAGGGAACGTGCTGGTGCCACGGCTGGTAGGCGGGTCGGTCGGGCTGCATCCGGTGTGGCTGTTGCTTGCGGTCACGGCCTTTGGGGCGCTGTTCGGGTTCACCGGCATGCTGGTGGCGGTGCCGGTGGCGGCGGCAGCGGGGGTGCTGGTGAAATTCGCCGTGGGGCGCTATATGGACAGCCCGCTTTATGAAGCGGGTGCGCCGCCCGTGCATCCACAGCGGTTCGCGCCGCCGCCGGCGGACCCCGGGGCGCGGCGCCCCGACAAGGAAAGTTGAACCATACCGCCATGTCTGCGCCCAAGCATATCCCGCAGCAAATTCCGATGGGACTGCCGCTGCCCGCAGCCATGGGGCGGGCGGATTTCTTTGTCACGCCCGCCAATGCTCGGGCGCTGGCGGTCGTCGAGGGCTGGCGCAACTGGCCGCAGGGCAAGCTGGTACTGACCGGCCCCGAAGGCGCAGGCAAGACGCATCTGGCGCATCTGTGGGCACAGGAAGCGGGCGGAGTGCTGGTTCCTGCAGCGGCGCTGGCAAAGGCCGATCTGGCGGCGCTGGTTGCGCGCCACGCGCGGATCGGGGTCGAAGATATCGACAGCATTGCCGGGTGTCGCGCCGCCGAAGAAGCGCTTTTTCATCTGCACAACCTTGTGGCCGAAGCGGAGGGGCGGCTGTTGCTGACCGCCCGCGCAGCACCGGCGCGGCTGCCGCTGGGCCTGCCGGATCTGGCCTCGCGCCTGGAGGCGGCGGCGCTGGTCTCGCTTGAGGCCCCCGACGACGCGCTGTTGCAGGCGGTGCTTGTCAAGCTTTTCGCCGATCGCCAGATCGCGGTCAGCGCGCAGGTGGTCAGCTTCGTGCTGGCGCGGATGGAACGGTCGCTGGCGGTGGCGCAACGCCTGGTCGATGCACTGGATCGCCGCGCGCTGGCCGGGCAGGCGCGGGTCAGCGTGGCGCTGGCCGCCGAGGTGCTTGCCCGGTTTGGCGACGACCGGGAGTAAGATGGCGGGGCGCGCGTGCGCCCCGGTGCCGCGCCACCCCTGCCGCGAAGGGCGCTCAGCCCGCCTGTGCGCCGGTCAGCTGGTCCCAGCACTCCAGCGCCTTGCCCGCGTACATGACCGCCGGACCGCCGCCCATCTGGATACACATGGCCAGCACGTCGCCCAATTCCTCACGGGTGGCGCCTGCCTTGATCAGGGCTTCGACATGAAAGGCGATGCAGGGTTCGCAGCGGACAGCCACGGCGATGCCCAGGGCCACGAATTCTTTTTCCTTCGGGCCCAGCGTGCCACCTTCCTTGACCCCGCGCGACAGGGCGCCGAACCCCTTCATGGCGTCGGGGATGGTCTTGGCGAGGGTGCGGCTCTGGGCGCGGGTGTCGTTGATGAAGGCAGCGTAGTCCATACGAATTCCCCTTGATGAATGTTTCGAAGGGGATTGCACGGGTGACACAGCGCGGCCTTGATCTGGATCAAGCGCTGCCAGAGGGGCGGCGCGCGATCAGCATCAGGTTGCCTGCGGGCATCTCGACCTGTTCGACCAGGTCCAGCCCGCCTGCGCGCAGGCGCTCGGCGACCCAGGCGGCGTCCTTGTAGCCAATGGCTGGGTCCTGCGCGCGCAGATGCGCATCGAAGGCGCGATCACCTTCGCTGTGCAGCACGCCATTGCGGCGGAACGGGCCGTAAACGGCGAACACCCCGCCGGGTACCAGCGCGCGGGGGACTTCGGCCAGCAGGGTCGCGGCCTCGGGTTTGGAGACCAGATGCAGCAGGTTCACCAGCACCACCGCGTCCTGTCCGGTACGGGACATGCCCCAGCCCGGCGCACAGGCATCCAACGTCACCGGATCGCGCAGCGTTGCCAGCCCGGTGGCGCGGACTCGCGCGCGGATGGTAGCAAGGTTCCGGGGCGCCAGATCGCTGGACTGCCAGACCAGTCCGGGAAACCGGGCGGCGAAGGCGACCGCATGCTGGCCGGTGCCGCTTGCCAGTTCCAGCACGTTGCCCTGCGCGGACAGGTGGCGTGCCAGCACATCGCCGATGGGCGCTGCGTTGCGCGCCGCCGAGGGCGCGAAGGGCAATCCTTCGGACATGGGCGCGCAGCTGTCGGGCAGGTCCAGTTTCCGGGTCATGCGGCGACCGTCCCGGAGCGCCTCCCCGTAACCCCGGCGCTGCCACCGCGACCGATGATCAGAAAACCATACGTCATGGCGCTTTTCTGACAGGGTTTGAACAAAAGGAGAAGGCCCGCCGAGGCGGACCTTCGAGACTTTTCTTGTATTGGCCCGGCGAATCCAACCGGTCTGAGGGGTATTTATGAGGGGGAATCCGAAGTTCCACAGCAAACTGGGTAAATTCGCTATCTGCAACTTTCTGATTCCATACTTTTCAAT
>SKKS01000197.1 GCA_007123625.1 Paracoccaceae bacterium | reverse complement strand
TCGCCGCCCGTCGCGGTTCCGGCCTGCGCGAGCACCGCGATGTTGCCGCTGTTATTCAGCTGTGATCCGTTCGAAATGCCACCGCCGACCCTGATGCCATAAGTATTGCTGACTGCCGCGAAGGCCTCGCCGCTGAAAATAGGGCCGATAGACACAAACGCAGACATCACGGGTTCAATGCTCTCGCCAAGAGAAGTGACCTGAGGGCCGCCGGTTCCATAGCCGCCGCCATCGCCAATCGTTGCCGCGCCGCCCAGCGCGGTCACAGTGATGTCACCGGTGTTGGTCAGCGACGAGTCTTCCGTGACACCGCGACCGATAAAGATACCCGCCGTGTCGCGAACGCCCGCAAATGATCCGTAAACCCCGTCGCCGCCCGTCGCGGTTCCGGCCTGCGCCAGAACAGTGATTGCGCCGCTGTTGCTGAGTTGCGAACGGACCTCGATATCATTGTCGATATTGATACCAAACGTATCGCCGACATCCGCATAGGCCGTGGAGTAGAAACCCTGGCCTGCGGTCCGGTTGCCGACTGTCGCCGTCCCGCCCAGTGCCGTCACCATGATGTCGCCGGTGTTGATCAGCGACGAATCCTCTTTGATCCCCCGGTCAAGGTATATGCCGTAGGTATCGTCCACATCAGCGCGGGCGGTTGTGTTGTCGCCGCCCGTTGCGGTTCCGGCCTGCGCCAGCACAGTGATCTTGCCGCTGTTGTTCAGTTGCGACCGGACCTCGATATCATTGTCGATATGGATGCCCATGGTATCGCCGACATCCGCATAGGCCCTGGAAAAGAAATAATAGCCTGCGGTCCGGTTGCCGATGGTCGCCACACCCCCCAGCGCTGTCACCGTGATGTCGCCGGTGTTGATCAGCGACGAGTCTTCCCTGATCCCCTGATCAAGGTATATTCCGAAGGTATCGTCCACATCGGCTTGTGCGAATGAATTATCGCCGCCCGTCGCGGTTCCGCCCTGCGCCAGCACAGTGATCTTGCCGCTGTTGTTGAGTTGCGAACGGGTCTCGATTCTATTTTCGATGTGGATCCCTGCGGTATCGTCGACATCCGCGATGGCTCCGACGCTGAAGAAATAAGCTCCGTCGGTTCGGTTGCCGACCGTCGCCGTGCCCCCCCGCGCTGTTACGGTGATGTCACCGGTATTGATCAGCGACGAGTCTTCCCTGATCCCCTGGTCAAGGAGTATTCCATACGTATCATCCACATCGGCAATCGCGCGGGCGTTATCGCCACCCGTCGCGGTTCCGGCCTGCGCCAGAACAGTGATCGTGCCGCCGTTGGTCAGCAGCGAGCGGGCTTCTATAGACCTGTCGATATGGATGCCCATTGTATCGTCGATATCTGCCAGGGCGTAACTGCCATAATATCCAGAGGGTGGTGAGCTGCCGACCGTCGCCGTGCCGCCCAGCGCTGTCACAGTGATGTCGCCCGTGTTGATGACTGACGAGTCTTCTCTGATCCCTCCGTCAACCAATATCCCGAAGGTCCTTTCAACATCGGCGGCTGCGCGAGCGTTATCGCCGCCCGTGGCGGTTCCGGCTTGCGCCAGCACGGTGATCGTGCCGCTGTTGATTAGCCGAGATTGACCAGAAACATATCCGACCCCAAAATAATCACCAACGCGGATGCCGTGGGTGTTATCAACTTCGGCATAGGCGCGATTGGAGGAAGAACTGGACGCCGTGCTGCCGACGGTCGCTGTGCCGCCCAGCGCCGTGACGGTGATGTTTCCCGTGTTGACAAGCGATGCTGCGTTGTCGATGTCTTCACCGATAAAGATGCCCGTGGTTTCGTCCAGACCCGCCCGCGCGGTGCCGTAGTCACCCGCAGTCGCCGTTCCACCCTGTGCGGTGACAGTAATGGCACCGCCGGTATTGAGTTGCGCATTGCTATAAATCTCGCGGACGGAAATGCCCACAGCTCTCGCAGATGCGTAGGCGCCTCCGTTATTGCCAACTTCTGCCGTGCCACCAATCGCGGCCACAGTAATGGTGCCTATGCCTGTGATACTGGACCCGTCTGCGATTGATCCGTCAATAAAGACACCCCCCGCAGCGGCACTGACATTTCTGCCATAGTTGTCACCCGTGGTGGCCGACCCGCCCTGCGCCGTCACGACAATGGGGCCATCTATCCCGATACTGGCGCTTCCGGTCAGATTGCCGTCAGCATAAACCCCCGCGGCCTGGACTGACGCGCTTCCGGGGGCATTCACAGCGCCGGTGGCTGCGACCGTGATCGACCCGGTATTGACGGCCGTGCCGCCATCAACATTCCCGTCGAACCGTATTCCGCGCGCTTCTCCGAAGCCGTTGACTTGGGTCACTGTCGCACTGATCGCGCCTTCGTTGCGCAAGGTGCCCGAGAATGACGCGTCAACCTCGACGGCCGTCGCTTCGGTGGCCCCGGTGACCGACACACTGCCCGAAGGCGTGATCGTCAGGTCGCCAGTTGCAGGGACGTTCTGTGTGGTCGTTTGTTCGGTATCGATCGTGTTTGCGATGACTGCGGCCGTGGTTGCGCCGAAAACGCCGATTGTTGCGATCACAACAGTGGGCGGGATACTGCAAACCCGTCCGCGCCACTTGACCATGCGCCCACCGCGCGATCCGACGACAGCCTGCCTGAACCTGATTTTTCCGAAACCCATGACCCTGAACCCCTTGCGCCTGTTATACCTGTTGCGACTGAAAAATCGCGCCGATTGAGGGTAGGGATCAATGTTCATCTTTTGTCAATTGGAAAGCAGCGTCCGGCTTTTGAAAAAACGCACTCGACGCCGCCTTCGTTACCTGGCTGCAACAGGTTGATCAGACTGATAAATGGCGTATTGAAGATATACCATTCAGCGCTGTCGGGGTTCTGTCCCGCCATGCGCTTTCGCATAGATTGCGCGGTTCTTTCGCTAACCCTTGCCGTCCGGCAGCGTTTCCTCCGAACCCTCGGCTGTCACAGGTTCCGGGGTGCGGCCTTCATAGGTGATTACATTGGCCATATCGCCTGAATCCGGGGTGACCGCCATGGGACATGCAATTCCCGGCAAGACCTCGACATCGTACAGTTCCGCCAATGCCCCGTCGATCCGGAACCAATCCACACAACTTCCGCGCGAGAGATCAATGATCTGAAGCCCGCACCACGGCTCACTGTCTGCCGCCCGAAGGCGTTCGTCCAGCGCAAGCCCCTCGAACCTCTTGTAACGCGGCTTGGAGAGGCCGACGATCGCGACGTTGTTGTGAAACGCCAGACCACGCAAGAAACCGGGGCAGAACACCCGTGGCTCGAACCGGCCTTTTCCCTTTGCAAGGCCGGTTACGACGCCAAACTCGCCCGTGCCGGAGTTCAGGATCCACAATTCGCCGTCATGCAGTCGCGGGGAATGGGGCATGGACAGCCCCTCGCAGACTATTTCGCCAGTGCGGACGTCAATCACGACGCCTCCATCAGCCCGCCGGTCGCGCCAGCCGTCGATCGTGTTCGAACGGCTGACCGCCGTGACATAAGCCGCCACACCGTCCTGCATCGCAAGACCATTGAGATGGCACCGGTCCTCGTCCACCAGGTCGGTGATGAACGGCGGTCGCCAGACAGGACGAAAGCTGTGCCGAGAATCGACTGCGGACAGACAATTGAACCGCGTATTTACAAAAACCGCGTCCCCCTCTGCATCAAGCCCGATGTCATGGGCATCAAGTCGACCCGTCATGTGGATGGTGCGCGGCATGAAACAGGCATCAAACGTGCCGTTCACGCGTTCATGCTCCGCGAGCACGTTCTCGAACCGGACAACCGAATGGCTACCGGCCATCGTAAGACCGCCCTGCCCGTCATAGGACAGGCCCATCGGCTTGCGCTGCTCCGAATGGTGGACATTCGCGCCCCCCTTCGGGCTGCGCCCAAGCATGTAGAGTTTCCCGGACTGATATGACGAGAAGGCAAGCGAAAACTGTTCTCGCGCCAGTGTGTTGACCAACCCTCCCGACATGCTGAAATCAATTTTGGGCGGCTGTTGGGCCTGCGTCTGACCTGCCGCTTTAGGATGCGTTTTGGTGTCCATCCTGCGTCCCTATCCACAAAAGCAACGGTGCGCGCGATACGCGACCGGCAGACAACCGACGAAACGGAACCGGCGATGGCCGGATTTCGCAGCTCCATTTCCAGATGGATTGCCCAGTACGGACTTGTATTTCCTAATTTGGCCGGTCGATCAAGTGCTTCGTTCGGCGCGTGTCACCAGTCTCTGGCAGAAGAAAACCTCGGCGAAGTGTCGGGCGGGATGTGACTTTCCAGCCCGGCAGCCCGCGCGGACGCGTTATCTGCGCCCGTCAGCACGCTGTTGCAAAGACGCTCAGCGCGATGTTGGAATAACCACCCCATCAGGTCCTGCGAGGTGACGCGATGTTGCCTGTGTGGCGCGCGGGCAATCGGTCCGCGCGGCTGCCGGAACGACACAGGCCAGATCACGCGTCTATACTATATTGATCTTGATCATACCGTGGCCGGCAAGTCAGGCTAGAATCGCACGATGGCACATATCAGATCCAGCATCCCGGTCTTCCGAACCGAAGGCGTGACCCGGTCCTATCGGACCGGCGCGGTCGAGGTCTGGGCCCTGCGCGGTGTGGATCTGACTTTGGCCGAAGGCGAGATGATGGTTCTGCTGGGGGCCTCGGGATCGGGCAAGTCGACGCTCGTCAATATTCTGGGCGGGCTCGACCTGCCCTCGGGCGGGCGCGTGTTTTTCCGACAACAGGAATTGAGCCAGGCCAGCGACCGCGAGCTGACCGCCTTCCGGCGCGACCATGTGGGCTTCGTGTTTCAGTTCTACAATCTTGTCCCAAGCCTGAGTGCACGCGAAAATGTGGCGCTGGTGACCGAAATTGCCAGCAATCCGATGACCCCGGAAGAAGCGCTGGAACGTGTGGGGCTCTCGCATCGGCTGGACCATTTTCCCGCCGAGTTGTCCGGGGGCGAACAGCAGCGCGTCGCCATCGCGCGGGCCATCGCCAAGCGCCCCGATGTGCTTTTGTGCGACGAACCCACTGGCGCGCTGGACAGCAAGACCGGCATTCAGGTGCTGGAGGCACTGCACGAGGTCAATCGCGACCTGGGCACGACAACAGTTCTGATTACCCATAATGCAAGTATCCAGCGGATCGCGCATCGTGTGGTGGTGCTGGCCGACGGACGCATCACCAGCGATGCGGCCAATGCAGAGCGCGTTCTGCCATCGGAGGTCAGCTGGTGAGGGCACTCGACGCCAAGATGCTGCGCGACCTGCGCCGGATATGGGCGCAGACGCTGGCAATCGCGCTGGTGCTGGGCTGTGGGGTCATGGTGCTGGTCGGTGCGCAGGCGACACAGGCAACCCTGATCCAGACCCAGGCCGCGTATTACGACCGGCACCGTTTCGCGGATGTCTTTGTCGGCGCGACCCGCGCGCCAGCGGATGTGGTTGCAGCCGTCGCGATGATCCCCGGTGTGGCACAGGCTGAGGGGCGGATCAGCTTTCAGGCGGTGCTGGATATCGAGGGCATGGCCGAACCGGCATCCGGGCGCATCCTGTCTTTGCCCGCGTCCGGCGCGGGGCTGAACCTGCCACTGGTCCGGCATGGCCGCCTGCCCGATCCCGACCGCGCCGATGAGGTCGCACTGTCCGAGCCCTTTGCGAAAATTCACGACCTGACCCCGGGCAGCCGGATCCGGGGCGTGCTGAACGGCCAGTTGCGCGACCTGACGGTGACGGGTTGGGTGCTCAGCCCTGAATTCATCTACACTATGCCGCCCGGCGCGATGATGCCCGATGATCGGCGCTACGGCCTGCTCTGGATGAACGAGGCGGCCGCCGCCGCCGCGATGGATATGGGCGGCGCCGTCAACGAGATCGCGTTGCGTCTGACCCGCGACGGGGACGCGCGCGCGGTAATCGCGGCGCTTGACCTGATCCTGGACCCCTATGGCGGCACCGGCGCCTATGGGCGCGACCGGCAGGTATCGCATGCGTTCCTTGATGGGGAACTAAGCCAACTCGGGGCGATGGCCGCCTTCATACCGCCCATCTTCCTGATTGTGGCGGCCTTTCTGGTCAACATGGTGCTGGGCCGCCTGATTGCGATGGAGCGCCCCCAGATCGGGCTGCTGAAGGCGCTGGGCTATGGCAGAGCCGAGATTGCCGCGCATTATCTCAAGCTTGCGCTTCTGATCGGAGGGGGCGGGGTCCTGACCGGCTGGATTTTTGGCTGGTGGATCGCCGATGCCATGATCCGCCTTTACGGCGACTTCTTCCGCTTTCCCTTCATCATCCGCGACTGGGGCGCGCAATCACTGGTGATTTCAGCGGTGCTGGGCATGGCGACAGCGATATTGGGGGGGCTGAGGGCGGTCTGGTCGTCCTTGAAACTGCCCCCGGCCGAAGCGATGCAGCCGCCTGCGCCCCCCAGTTTCGCGCGCGGTTTCGCCGACCGCTGGCTGATCGCGTTGCGTCTGCGGCAAACCACGATGATGATCTTCCGCTCGATCATCCGCTGGCCGGGGCGCGCGGCGATCACGCTGTTCGGGGTTTCGGCCTCGGTGGGGGTGCTGGTGATGAGTTATTTCATCTTCGATGCAGTCGAGCGGCTGGGCGACAGCGTGTTCCAGGAGGCCAATCGCCAGCAGGTGACGCTGATGCTCGCGCAACCCCGGACCGAACAGGCCATTCAGGACGCGCTTTCCTTGCCCGGTGTGATCCGGTCTGAGGGGGCCTATGCGATGCCGGTGCGGGCTGTGCATGGCCATCGCGACCGGCTGACGGCGCTGCTGGGCCAGTTCCCCGATGCGGAACTGGCGCGGCTGGTCGATGACACGGGCCGCGTGGTCACGCCGCCAGCAGAGGGCGTGGTCCTGCCCGAAATGCTGGCCCGCGCGCTGGATATCGAGGCCGGTCAGGTCTTGCGGCTGGAAATGCTGGCCGCGCCGCGCATGGTGCTGACCCTGCCGGTGACCGAGATAATCGCGCAGGGGATGGGGCAGGACGCGCATATCTCAGCCGCTGCCCTGTTCGCGGCCATGGGCAGTGCGCCGCAGGTGAACATGATCCATCTGGCGGTTCAGTCGGACCGGATGGATGACCTGAACGCCGCGATCAAGGAGACGCCCAGTATCGCGGGTCTGTCCGACTGGGCCGAAGT
>SKKS01000415.1 GCA_007123625.1 Paracoccaceae bacterium | reverse complement strand
CCGCCGCCGCCCGGATACGACTGCTCCAGGTGGAACCATGAAATACTGTCATGCGGGCGCGTCATGATCGCATAGAGCAGCCCCGTCACGCCCAAGCCCGCAAGCCCCGCAATCGCGCCGTCCTGGACCCGCTTGCCCATGGCGCTTTCGACTGGGGTTTCCTTTGGCAGATAATGCAGCGCCAGCAGCAACAGAATCACCGTTACCACCTCAACCGACAGCTGTGTCAGTGCAAGGTCGGGCGCCGAGAGATAGGCAAAACCCAGCGACACGATCAGCCCGATCACCGCCACCATCACCAGCGACAGCAGGCGGTTACGATGAATGCGCAGCGTGACGACGGTGGCGCCGACGATCAGCAACCAGCCGATGACCGGCATCACTGTCATGGGCAACGTCTCGCGTGTCCCGGCGACATGGGTCCCGCCCATGAATGCGGCAAAGCCGAACAGCACCGATGTTGCGGTAAAGATCGCCAGATAGCGTGTCATTGCGCCATCGTGGACGATATTCGTGATCCACGCCGCGCCACGGGCGCAGGCGTCGACCAGCGCGTCGAAGACCTTTTTCGCTTCGGGGCGGCGCGCGTCGTTCCAGAGTTCTTCGAACAGCGGATGGAAGCGCAGGATCAGGAACCCGGCAACCACCGCGATCACCGACATCAGCAGCGCCATGTTGAACCCGTGCCACAGCGACAGCGAATAATAGGGCAGGTCAGTGCTGCCGATCACCGCGCCGCCCGTGGTGGCCACCAGCGGCCCGACGATGGTGTTCGGAAAAAGCCCGATCAGCACCACCATAACCACCAGGATCGCGGGCGACACCCACATGCCGAAGCCCGGATCATGCGGCTTCGCGGGGTAGTCGTCGCGCTTGGGCCCAAGGAAGACATGGAAGATGTAGCGCAGGCTGTAGGCGACGGAGAACATGGCCCCGATGGTGACCATCAACCCGAAGAAGAAGCCCACGTCGGCGGCCTGTTCCAGCATCATTTCCTTGGACAGGAAGCCGTTGAAGGGCGGAATCCCAGCCATCGACAGCGACGCCACCGTGGCCAGCACGAAGGTCACGGGCATAAGGTGTCGCAAGCCCCCCAACCGCTTGATGTCGCGGGTATGCGCCTCGTGATCGATAATGCCCGCGGTCATGAAGAGCGCTGCCTTGAACGTGGCGTGGTTGATGATGTGGAACACCGCCACGACCGCCGCCACGTCACTTCCGATCCCCAGCAGCATGGTGATCAGGCCCAGATGACTGACCGTGGAGAACGCCAGCAGTCCCTTCAGGTCATCCTTGAACAGCGCGATCACCGCGCCCATCACCATGGTGATCAGCCCCGCGCCCGCGACCAGCCAGAACCACAGGTCCGTTCCCGACAACACCGGCCAGAGCCGCGCCATCAGGAACAAACCGGCTTTGACCATCGTGGCAGAATGCAGATAGGCCGAGACCGGCGTCGGCGCGGCCATGGCATGCGGTAGCCAGAAATGGAAAGGAAACTGCGCCGATTTGGTGAACGCCCCCAGCAGGATCAGGACCAGCGCCGGGGCATACAGGTCAGACTGCTGGATCAGGTCGCGGTTTTCCAGGATCACCGTCAGATCATAGCTGCCGACGATATTGCCCAGGATCAGCATGCCCCCGATCAGCGCCAGCCCGCCCATGCCGGTGACCGCCAGCGCCATGCGCGCGCCCTGCCGCCCTTCGGGAAGGTGGCGCCAGTAGCCGATCAGCAGGAAGGACGAAAGCGAGGTCAGTTCCCAGAAGATCAGCAAAAGCAGTATGTTGTCCGACAGGACGATGCCAACCATCGCGCCCTGAAAGAGCAGCAGATAGGTATAGAACTGTCCCATCGGGTCCGACTTGGCCAGGTAGAACCGCGCATAGATGATGATCAGCAGTCCGATGCCCAGGATCATCCCGGCAAACAGCAGCCCCAGCCCGTCAAGGAAGAAATTCGCGTTCAGCCCCAGCAGCGGCATCCATGTGATCTGGGTCTGGATCACCTCGCCGCGCAGGACGGCGGGGGCGTGGACCAGCAGCCCCGCAAGGGCTGTCAGTGTCACAAGGCCGGTCGCCGTGGCGCAGGTGTTGCGTCCGGCGCGGATCATCAGCCCGGGCAGAAGGGCACCAAGAAAGGGGAGGGCAGCAATCAGAGCAAGAGACATGACTGGCGCGTATCCGTTCTGTTTCGTGCCCGCCTGGGCGTTGCGTAGGGGTCGGAATGGCTGGTATACTTAATTCTACATCCCACCAACCCGAGTCAAGACGAACCGACCGAAACGCGCAGAATCGCGTCCGATTGATCGCGCGCAACTTCACGAATCGGGCCGGTGTTGTAAAGCCGAATGCCCCGTATGCTTGCCGATTCCCGGGGCGGTGGTGCTCAGGCGGCGGCGATTGCTGCGGTGCGGCGGGCGTTGCGCAGGGTGGTGAAATGCGACAGTTGCCGGTCCGTCCACGCGGTTATGTCCCACCGCTTCACCGACGTTCGCAGCGCTTTCATGCGCGCCTCTGCTTCTTTGGGATCCATCGCAAGCGCCTGGTCCAGCGCGCTGTCCATCGATCCGTTCGAGAACGGATTGACCGGGATTGCGCCGTCCAGAAGCACCGCGCATCCCGCGAATTCCGACAGGATCAGCGCTCCGGGCAGGTCGCCCTTGCGGGCCGCGCAGAATTCGCTGGCCACCAGGTTCAGCCCGTCCGCCAAAGGCGTGATCGTTGCCACATCGGCGGCGGCGTAATAGGCCACCAGATCCGCCAGCGGGATGGCCTGACCGATCAGGGCCACGGGCTGCCATTCGAAACTGCCATAGGCGCCGTTGATGCGCCCGGTAAGTTCTTCGATCCGGGCCTGCACCTCCTGATAAGCGGTCATGTTGCGGTTCGCACCCACCGAAACCAGCATGAGTCGCACCTTGCCACGCAGTTCGGGGCGGCGCTCGAGCAGCCGCTCGAAGGTTTCCAGCTGTTCGATGTTGCCCTTGGTGTAATCGGTGCGCGACACCGCAAGTACCAATTGCCCCCCGTCCAGCGAGGCGCGGATTTCGCGCACCTTGGCCGCGACGTCTTCGCTTGCGGCCAGATGCTCCACATGCGCGAAATTGACCCCCACCGGATTGGTATGGACCGCCACGCGGCGCCCTTCGTGTTCCAGCACCAGCGGCATCACCCGATCGTTCAGCGCCACCCCGCGTTGCAGCATTTCGGCGGGTGTGTCCTGATCCTCGACCACCCGCGCGGCAGTCACGGACCGCGCGACGGCGGCAAAGTTCTGTGCATAGCGCGGGATATGGAAGCCGACCGAATCGCACTGCAACAGCGATTCGATGATTTCTTCGCGCCAGGGCAGGACGTTGAACATGTCCGGGCCCGGAAACGGCGTGTGGTGAAAGAAACAGATCGTGGCGTTTGGCTTGAGTTGGCGCAGATAGCCGGGAACCAGCCACAGGTTGTAGTCATGCACCCAGATCACGGCGTCGTCGGTCGCCTGTTCGGCGGCGGCTTCGGCAAAGGCCCAGTTCACGCTGCGAAAGGTGGGCCAGTCCACAGGATCGTAGTTATAGCGCTCCTTGAACCCGTGAAGGATGGGCCAGAATGCCTCTTTCGAAGTCACATGATAGAAGCTGTGCACCTGTTCTTCGGTCAGCGGCAATCGGCTGACATCATAGGTGCCGAAACTGTCCGATATCTCGATCACCGGCTCGAACCCCGGCGCAGAGCTGTCCTCGGCCAGTTTCCAGGCGACCCAGGCGCCGCGCTGCACCTTGCCGAAGAACCCCTTCATCGTGGGGACGATTCCGTTGGGGCTGGAATGTTCGCGGTATTCCACGCGGCCGTCGACTTCGACTTCCTCGTAGGGCTGGCGGTGATAGACGATGACAAGGTCGGATTTCATGATGTCAGCTCCGGTGGTTCCGGGTGCAGCCCGTGGGCATGGATGGCCTCGATGATCCCGGCTGCGCCGACGCCCGTGCAGACATGGGCGCGGGGCAGGGGGGCAACGGCTTCAAGCAGCTCGGCTTCGGCCCCGCCCACGACGGCCCCGAGCAAGCCGGTCTGGAACATGGAGAGGTCGTTGAGCGTGTCGCCCGCCACAAGTACGCGGTCGCGGTCCAGCGCCAGATACTCCAGCAAACGCAGCAGCGACGGCCCCTTGCTGATCCCGCGCGGCAGGATATCGACGAAACGCCCGTGCGAAATCAGGACATCAACTCCCAGTTCCGGCAGATGCGCGACCCGCGCACGATCAAAACTGGCGTCATAGTGATAGGACAGCCTGTAGCGAAAGGGCGTGTCCTGTTCGCGCAAGCCGGGAATTCCGGCGATGGCCGCGCGCAGCGCTTCGGCGCGGTCGCCCCAGGTGGTGGCGATTTCGTCCTCAAGCAGCGGGATCGGGCGCACCGTCGCACCGTCAAAGGTTGCGATGGTGGTGCCGACGTCGCCGATGACAAAAACCGGCGCCGGAACGAAGCCGGGTGCGCAGATCTCGGCGATCGCGCCGGGGTCGCGTCCGGTGACGAAGAACAGCGCCACATCGCCCGCATTGGCGCGCAGCCAGTCATAAAGCCGCGCCCGGTCTGCCTGCGTCCCGCCCAGAAACGTGCCGTCCAGATCGGTGGCAAGCACCATTTTGGCACCGCTGACCATGTCGCGGTGTCGCTCCATCTGATATGTCAAATCTCGCATCACGCCAACATGGGGCGCAGGGGCCGAATGGTCAAATCAGAGGCGCTTTTCCAGGTCGATTGCCCGTCCGTAAGCCGGGCATTCACAGGATGTGCTTAAAATTTGCGCAAAAATGAAGAAAGCCGCCCGAATAACGGGCGGCTTGGCGATGTCGTTCAAGTGGCCCTTGCGGGCAGACCCGGCTCAGGCGAGCGACAGGTTGCTTGCCGACTGACGGCCATCACGGCCGACTTCCATGTCGAAGGTCACTTTCTGACCGTCGTCAAGGCCACGCAAGCCAGCGCGTTCCACTGCCGAAATGTGCACGAACACGTCCTTGGATCCACCATCGGGCTGGATAAAGCCGAAGCCTTTGGTGGCGTTGAACCATTTCACGGTGCCAGTAGCCATCGTGATCACTCCTGTTTTCATGTGCTGCCCGCGGAAGTGCGGCAGCCCGGCCCGTCAGCGCAAGATCGAAGTCACTGTAGGCGATAGCCGAAAACAGTCGTCGATAGGGATAACGTCGCGGATGAAGTATGCGCAGATTTTCTGCCTTTGCGCAAGTTCAATCACAACGTGAACGTATTCTTGCCGCCACATCCAGCATCCGGCATGAGAAGCCCCATTCGTTGTCATACCAGCCAAACACCCGCAACAGACCGCCATCGGTGATCCGTGTTTCAGGCAGGGCCATGACCACGCTTTCAGGACGCGCGCGCAGGTCGGTGGACACCAGCGGGCGATCGGTCCAGCCGATGACGCCCCCCGCCGCGCGCAACAGGGCGTTGACCTCTGCCACCTCGGCCTTGCGGTGCGGAACGAAGGTCAGGTCGATGGCCGACACGCTGGCCACCGGTACACGCACCGCCGCGGCTTCCAGCCGCCCATCCAGATGCGGCAGCACCCGCCCCAGAAGGCGCTGCGCGCTGGTGGTGGTCGGCACCATAGACAGCGCCGCCGCGCGCGAGCGCGCGGGATCGCCGCGCGGGGCATCCACCGTGGGCTGGCTGCCGGTGTAGCAATGGATGGTGGTCATCCATCCGGTTTCGATCCCGAACGCATCGTCGAGCACACGCGCCAGCGGCGCCAGCGCGTTGGTGGTGCATGACGCGTTCGAGATCAGGGCGTGCTCCGGGCGCAGGTCGCCTTCGTTCGCGCCCAGCACCACAGTCACCTCGGCGGCCTCGGACGGCCCCGAGATCAGTACGCGGCGTGCGCCCGCTCGGATGCCCCGGCGCGCCACTTCGGTCCGGTCAGCACGGCCGGTGCATTCCATCACCAGGTCGACACCGGCAAGGTCGAGCTCGGACAGATCGGCGGCATGGGTCAGCCGCAGCCGCCGCCCGTCGATCACCAAGTCGTGGCGTTCCAGCGTCACCGCGCCATGCCAGGGGCCGAACACGCTATCATATTCGAACAAATACGCGCAGTCCTCGGGGCTCGCTATGTCGTTCACTGCCACAATTTCAACATCTGGCCAGTCACCGCGCAGCCAGGCGCGTAGCACCGTCCGTCCGATCCGCCCGAAACCGTTGATCGCGACCGTGACGGTCATTGTGCGTTCCTCCACGGAAAACGGGCCCCACAGATATTCGGCCCCAAAGAAAACGGGCCCCACAGAAAACGGGCGGCGCCGGGCCGCCCGTGCCGGACATGGCTACGCCTGCGAAGTTTAAAGCACAACCTCTTGCGCCAGCCCCTTTTCGCGCGCCAGGTCCACCGCCTTGGCTGCTACGGCAATATCCTGCAGGCCAACGCCGGTGCCGTCGAACACCGTGATCTGGTCATCCGAAGTACGCCCCGGATGTGCACGGTTGATGACTGCGCCGATGGCGGTGATGTCGGCCTCAGTGAGCAGCCCTTGCGCCACTGCGTGTTGGCATTCGCCGATGCTGACGGCCTGCGCCACTTCGTCGGTGAACACGGCCGCGCGCGTCAGGATCGTGGGCTCCAGTTCCTGCTTGCCCTTGGTGTCGGTGCCCATGCAGGCAATATGCGTGCCGGGGCGCACGTGCGCATCCAACAGCGACGCCGCGTCGGACGAGGTGATCGACACGATCACATCCGCCTGCGCGCCCAGTTCATCAAGGCTCACAGCCTCGAACGGCAGGCCAAGCTCTTCGGCGGTCTGCGCCAGCCGCGGCAGCATGTCGGGGTGGTAATTCCAGCCGACGACCTTTTCGAAGCGGCGCTGCCGGACTGCGGCGCGCATCTGGAACGCCGACTGATGCCCCGCGCCGATCATGCCCAGCACCTTGGCGTCCTTGCGGGCCAGATGTGCGATCGATACTGCCGATGCCGCCGCCGTGCGCAGCGCCGTCAGCAGATTCCCGCCCACCGCGGCCTGCAGCACGCCCGTATCCGGGTCGAACAGGAACACCGTCGACTGGTGGTTGATCATGCCCTTGTCGGCATTGCCCGGGAAATAGCCGCCCGCCTTGACCCCCAGTTGCCCGCCCGCGCGGTCCAGCCCGGACTTGAACCCGTATTGCCGCCCTCCGCCAAGCGCTTCGCGCACCACGGGAAAGTTGTAGGCATCGT
>SKKS01000212.1 GCA_007123625.1 Paracoccaceae bacterium | reverse complement strand
GGTGCACAGCGCCGGGATTCAGGATCGCGACGGCGCACCGGATGTTCTGAAAGAGGGGGCCGCGCGATATCCCCTCTTGCGCCCTCTCTTTGCCGATGGCGGCTATGCCGGGCCCAAACTCAGGGAAGCCTTGCGAGCTTTCGGACGCTGGACCGTCCAGATCGTCAAACGCTCCGACACGGTCGAAGGATTCGAAATCCTCCCCCGGCGCTGGGTGGTCGCGCGCACCCTCGCCTGGCCGGGCCGCCGGTGCCGCAGACTGTCGAAGGACTGGGAAAAGTCCATCGCCAGCGCAGAGGCCTGGCTGCTCGTCGCGCATATCAGACGCATGACACGCCTGCTCGCATCCCGATGATCCTCAAACAAAAGGTTTGAATCAGACTCTCAGGCCGGGGCCAAAGCGCCGTCCGCGCGCCCCGCCCCGCGCCAGAACCGCAGCATCAGCAGCACCGCCGCCAGCGTCAGCCCGATCACCAGCCCGAACCAGATCCCTTGTGGCCCGAGGCCCAGCGTGAATCCCAGAACATAACTTGTTCCCAGACCGGCGATCCAGTAGCTGCCGGCCGCGATATACATAGGCGCGCGCGTGTCCTTGACCCCGCGCAGCAGCCCCATGGCCATTACCTGCGCCGAATCCGCCACCTGGAAAAACGCAGCAACCACCAGCAGCGACACCCCAAGCGGTACGATCACCGCGCGTTCAGGATCATCGGGCGCCAGGAACAACCCCACCATCGGCGCGGCAAACAGCAGATAGACGACCATCGCGACTACGGCAAAGGCCAGCGACACGGCAACCGCTGCGTGCGCCCCGCGCCGCAGCGCCGCCTGATCGCCGCGCCCGCGTGCGCGCCCCACCACGACGGTGGCCGCGTTGGACAGGCCCAGATGGATCATGAAGAACGCCGCCGTGATTTCCAGTGCGATCCCGTGTGCGGCCAGCTCGCGCGTGCCGAACCAGCCCATCATCACCGCCGTTGCCGCGAACAGCCCCGCCTCGGCCACCAGCGCGATCCCGATGGGCCATCCAAGCCGCCAGACCTGCCCCATCGCCCCCCAGTCCGGCCGCCAGAAACGCGCCCAGAGCGTGTAGCGACGCAGCGCCGGCAGCCACCCGCAATAAGCCATCAGTGCCAGCGCCGAGACCACCTGCACAATGATCGTCGCGATCGCCGCGCCCTTGACCCCCATCGCCGGAGCGCCAAGATTGCCGAAGATGAACACCCAGTTCACGGCGACATTCACGAATACGGCCGCCACCGTGACCCACAGCACCACCTGTGTCCGCTCGAGCGCCGCCAGGTAGCATTTGAGCACCATCACCACCAGCGCAGGCACCATCGCAAAAGCCAGGATCTGCAGATATTCGCGGGTTAGCGCGGCAACATCGGCGGGTTGCGCCATCGCCAGCAGGATCGGCTCGGACCACCAAAGAAGCGGCATCACCGCCAGCCCGAAGGCCACCGACAGCCACAGCCCCATGCGCGTGGCGCGGCGCACTTCGGTGTCGTCGCCCGATGCGGCGGCGGTGGCGACCATTGGCATGACCGCGTTGGCGATCCCGCTACCCAGAATGAACAGGGTAAAGAACACCGTCGCCCCCAGCACGCCGGCGGCAAGGTCGGTAACCCCGTACCAGCCCAGCATCACCGTGTCGGAGATCTGCAGCGCGAATTGCGCCAGATGGCTGCCTGCAAGGGGCAGCCCCAGCACCAGCACCAGCCGGGCATCGGCGACATATGTTCGAAGGCTGTGCATGCGCCCTGCAATATGCCGGGCGCGAGGAAGGGACAAGCCCATTGGATCAAGCCAGCAGAGGGTCCGAGAATGCGGGATCAGGCGTCCACAGGATCGACTGCCCTTGATCTGCTGCGCGCCGCGAGCGCGGGGCCGTGGCGTGACACATCAAGCGGGCGCGGGCAATGCTGTGAATGGTTCACGACCCGCCGGATATGGCAACATCCGGCAAGGGGAAATCGCGCAGGCGCGCGCCCTTTGCGTCAGGCGCCCTGCAGCGCGGCGGGTTGCTGCGGGCGCCGCATGCGCCGCGCGTTGCACTGCCAGGGCAGCGCCTGTACCGAGGTTGCGCTTTCCGAAATGATCCAGCCCATCCAACGCTTGCGTCCGGTCATTGTACTGCCCTTTCCTGTGGTGCGGCCATGAAGTGCTCAGGCGGAGCCGCGTCCGTATCCGATGCTCATTAACTACGATTGGTTTCCGGCATGATGATGACCCGAAGCGGACGGGATCATGTCTTTGCAGGGGCAAGAGCGCGGGGTGGGGGCACCGGCTTGTCGGCGCGACCGCAGCCACGCCTAGCGCGCGACCTGCAGCGGCTGCATCTCGAACCGGGTCAGGCTGCGCCACACCCATTCCCACGGCCCGTAGACAAAGTGCCGGAACCAGATCTGGGCAAACCCCGCCAACACCCCGTAGATCGCCAGCGCGACCAGCAGGACCTGCACAGTGCCCATTGACCCGATCAGCTGCAGCCCCCATCCGTAGAACACCGCCTGCCCCAGCGCCGCCGACAACAGGTAGCCAGTCAGACTCATCCGGCCCAGCGGCGCCAGCGCACGGAGCAGCCACGTCGAGCGGGCGCCCTGCAGCAACCGCGCCAGCACCAGCAGATACCCCAGCGCCATGAGCGGCGCATTCAGCGTACGCAGCGCCGCCGTGCCCGCAGCGTCGGCGGGCAGCATCTGCACCCCAAACCCCAACGCGATCAGCAGCGCCCCCCATCGCAGCAACATCCGACGATGTGCCACCAGCACGCCCCGCCGCACCAGCCGTTCCGCGGCCAGCCCCAGAAGGAACAACCCAGAGAGCATGAAAACCCGAAGCAGCATCAGGCTGTCGATCCCATCGCCCGCCGACAGCACCATCTGCAGGTTCTGGCTGACCGTGTCGGCATATTGCGACGAGGCATAGGCTTCAAGATTGTCGATATGGCCCTGCGGGACAGGCACCGGCGGGTCGAACCGCCCCACCGCCACGACCACCGGCCCCGCAACGATCATTCCACCCCCTGCCCCGATCAGAACCCGCTGCGGAAGCCGCGCCGCCAGCGGCAGAATCAGGCCCAGAACCGCATATGTCATCAGGATGTCGGCCCAGAACAGAAACAGCGCGTTGAATGCTCCAAACGCGCACAGCACCAGCAGGCGGCGCAGGAACAACAGGCGCGGCACATGATCGGCGCCCCGGTTCGCGTGCAGGATCAGACCGAAGCTCAGCCCGAACATGAAGGAGAACGCCGCCAGCGCCTTGCCGTCCAGCAGCACCTCGATCCCGCGCCACATTGCCAGATCAAGCGCGCCCAGCATGTCTACACGCATGTCGGGCGTCAGATACGCGAGACCTGAGATCGTCAGCATGTTGACGATGATGACACCCGCAAGCACGACGGCGCGCAGAGTGTCGATCTGCGCGTTCCGTTTCCTTGTCGCTTGCGTGTCTGTCGCCATCGGCCACGCCCCCGTCATCCCGCGCCTTGTCGCTTCGCGGAAGGCCCTTATCGCATCACATGAACATGCCGGGCGAAAGGCGGTTCCGGACGCAGGAATTGGATCGGCAGATTTCCGCCGGACGCGATGGCACGGTCGGCAGGTTCCTGCCGGTCCTGCAGTCACGAAGGCGGAACAGGACCGACAGAACCGGGATCAGATGCTCAGGCAGACATACTTCATTTCAAGGAAATCATCGATCCCGTGACGCGATCCTTCGCGGCCAAGCCCCGACTGCTTGACCCCGCCGAAAGGGGCGACCTCGGTCGAGATGATGCCGGTGTTCACCCCGACGATACCGTATTCCAGTGCCTCCTGGACGCGCGCGATCCGGCCAACGTCGCGGGCATAGAAATAGGCGGCCAGCCCGAAGATCGTGTCATTGGCGTAGCCGATCACCTCGTCCTCGGACTCGAACCGGAAGACCGGCGCCAGCGGGCCAAAGGTCTCTTCCTGCGCGACCTTCATCGACTGGGTGACGCCGGTGACGATTGTGGGCGGAAAGAAGCTGCCGCCATCATCGCGGCGCGCGCCGCCGGTCACCAGCGTACCGCCATGTTCCAGCACGTCGGCGATATGTTCCGCGACCTTGTCCACAGCCGCCGCGTTGATCAAGGGGCCAAGGTCGACCTCGTCCTCCAACCCGTCGCCCACGCGCAGAGCTTCGACCGCGCGTTTGAGCTTTTCGACAAAGGCATCATGCACCCCGGCCTGCACATAGATTCGGTTGGCGCAGACACAGGTTTGCCCGTTGTTGCGATATTTCGACATGATTGCGCCCTGCACCGCAGCGTCCAGATCAGCATCATCGAACACGATGAACGGTGCATTACCACCCAATTCCATTGAACATTTCATCACCTGATCGGCGGCTTGCCGCAGCAGGACACGCCCCACTTCGGTGGATCCGGTGAATGTCAGTTTTCGAACAATCGGGTTCTCACAGAATTCCTGCCCGATCTCGCGCGACCGCGACGACGTGATGACCGACAGCAATCCCGCCGGTACGCCTGCGCGCTCCGCCAGCACCGCCATGGCCAGCGCCGACAGCGGCGTTTCCGCCGCCGGACGGGCCACAAAACCGCAGCCCACGGCCAGCGCCGGCGCCACCTTGCGCGCGATCATCGCGTTGGGAAAATTCCACGGCGTGATCGAGGCCGCGACGCCGATGGGCTGGCGCAGCACGCTCAGGCGCTTGTCCGCCTGATGGCCGGGAATCGTTTCGCCATAGACGCGCTTGGCCTCTTCGCCAAACCACTCGATGAAGCTGGCGCCATAGGCGATTTCGCCCTTCGCCTCCGCCAGCGGCTTGCCCATCTCGGCGGTCAGGATCAGTGCCAGATCGTCGGCATGAGTCATCATCAGGTCGTACCAGCGGCGCATGACCTGCGCGCGTTCCTTCGCCGGGCGCGCGGCCCATGTGTGACGCGCTGTGTCGGCAGCAGTGATCGCGCGCGCGGCCTCGGTCCGCGACAGATCCGCGACTTCGGCGATCACGTCGCCCCGGGCGGGATTGCGCACCGCAAACGTGGCGCCATCGTCGGCATCGACCCATTTTCCGGCCACAAACGCCTGTGTGCGCAACAGGTGCGGGTCCTGCAGACGGTCGGCAAGCTCGGTTCTTGTGTCTTTCATGGCGCCCTCCTGATGCTGGCTGATTGCACGCACCTTACCCCCCCACACGAGCCAAAGACCAGAGTCCGCCGAATTCGGATGCAAAGCAGTGGTTTGTTAATGTCTTTGCGCAAGAAATGAGATCGGAGCGCGGTGACTTGGCAGAAACAGGATACGCCGCAGGTCCGAGAACGTGTAGTGACAGATCTGAGGCACAAGCATGGGCGAAAATTCCGGAACCGGCATGAAGCCACGCAGTGCGCAATCGGCCAGAATATCGCCTGCCGCGCTCGAACCTGCACTTGCGCCCGTTGCGGCCGGGCAGGAAGCTTCCGCCACCCCGGTGCCGTTAGCGCCGCCCGAATACTCCTTCGCCGAACTTGCCCTGCGTCACGGTGGCGATGGGGTGATTGTAACCGATGCCGAACGGCGCACGCTCTGGGTCAACGCGGCCTTCATGGCGCTGACAGGCTACAAGCTCGAAGAGGTGCTGGGCAAGGACCCCGGCGCCCTTTTGCAGGGGCCGGAAACCGATCCGACGACCATCCAGATGATTCGTGACAGCACCCAGCACCGGCGCGAACTGCGCTGCGAGATCCTGAACTACACCCGCGCCAAGGTCCCCTACTGGGTCGACCTGCGGATCGTGCCGGTGCACGACAGGACCGGGCGGCACACGCATTTCGTCTCTACCTTGCGCGATATCAGCGAACGCAAGGAACTGGAGGAACAAAACGAACGGATGCGCCAGTCCGAGACCATGCGCCAGGCAGAGCGCCAGTTGCTGGCGCTGACCAGCGAGTGGCTCTATTCCGCGCGGTCGTCGGACGAGTTGATGATGGTTCTCCGCCGCGCCATGCACACGCTGATCCCCGAAGCCGACGGCGCGCTTTACGTCTATGCCAATTCGCGCGACACGCTTGATCTGTGCGCGCATTGGGGCACCGCGCCCGACTTCGTGGCCCAAATCTCGCCGGACGAATGCTGGGCCTTGCGGCGTGGGCGGGCCTACAGCTACGGGCTCAAGGCAATCGAATTTCCATGCGACCACGTGCATGGCGACTCTGCGCCGCCGTTTTTCTGCTTGCCGATCATTGCGCACGGGGAGACCATCGGCCTGTTGCATCTGCGCTTCGACGGGTTCGAGGAAGGCGGGCTCCTGCGTCACATGCGCAAGGAGGTTCTCCGCAACCGCTGGGAGCTTGGCCTGATCTGCGCCGAACAGATCAGCCTGGCCATCGCCAATGTCCGCCTGCGTCAGGAGCTTGAGGACCAGTCGGTGCGCGATGCACTGACCGGGCTGTGGAACCGGCGCTGGTTCCTCGACACGGGGCAGCGCGAGTTCGCGCGCATGCGTGCCGCCGGGGCGCCACTGACACTGATCTGTTTCGACGTCGACCACTTCAAGCGGTTCAACGACCAGCATGGCCATGATGCCGGGGATACCGTATTGCGCGAGGTCGGTGCGCTCATGCGCGAACACTTCCATGGCCAGGCGCAGCCCTGTCGCCTCGGCGGCGAGGAATTCGTGGTGCTTTGCACCGGCACCTCTGTTGACGGCGCGCGGGACCTTGCCTGCGGTTTTGGCGCTGCGCTACGGCAACTCAGCCTGAACCATGACGGCCAAACCCTGCCGACGGTGACCGTGTCCGCCGGGATCGCAGCCTTTCCGCAGCATGGCGATACGGTCCTGCGGCTGCTCAAAAGCGCCGACATGGCGCTCTATGCAGCCAAGGAAGCCGGGCGCGACCGTGTCGAAGTGGCGCAACCTGCATAGACCGCACGCTGTAGCCTGTGTGACCCGCAGGCGGTTAGCAGCTGTGTCCAGGGCTTGTTGACGTTCACTTCGGGCGAATAACGGTTGCGGCGATGGCGATGAAGGCGGAGAAGCTGCTGTCGTTCTTGCCACACTACACGACACTAAGCTTGAGAAGTGGTGGCGATCGGCGAAAGGATTCTTGTGATGGACTCGACCTCGCCAAAGGAACGGTCCATTGAACAGTCATGCTTGTCTTATCCAGGATCCGGCTTCCCGGTGATTGGAAGCCACTGCCCGCCACGCCATTTATGGCGGGCAGTGGCGGCGGCTGGATCGCAGCAAG
>SKKS01000303.1 GCA_007123625.1 Paracoccaceae bacterium | reverse complement strand
TTCGCCATGGTGCTGGAAGGCACGCTTGTCCTTGTCGAGGACGATGGCGAGACCACGATGATGCCGGGGGACTGTGCCGTGTGGAAAGCGGGGGTGGCCAACGGGCATCGCTTTGTGAACCGCTCCGGCCTGCCTGCGCGGTTTATGGTCGTGGGCACTGCGGTCGCCGAAGATGTCTGCACCTATGTCGATGTGGACATGAAGGTTCATATTTCGAGCGCGGGTGACCGGTTTACATATCATGATGGCAGCGACTGGGCCGGGCCCCGTGACCTGCCAGGGGAAGGGACCTGAGATGACCGATTTTCATTACTCCGTCGATACCGATGGCGTGGCAACCATCGCCTGGGACATTGCGAACAAGTCGATGAATGTTCTGTCCCTGGAGGGTCTGGGCGAACTGGAAGCCCATATCGACGCGGCGCTGGCCGATGACGCCGTCAGGGGCGTGATCCTGACCAGCGGGAAGGCCGATTTCGCGGGTGGCATGGATCTGAACGTCATCGCGAAGATGAAGGAAATGGCAGGCGATCAGCCGGAAAAGGGCCTGTTCGACGGGATCATGTCGATGCACCGCACCCTGCGCAAGATCGAGCGCGCGGGCATGGACCCCAAGTCGCTGAAAGGGGGCAAGCCGATCGTGGCCGCCCTGCCCGGCACCGCGCTGGGGATCGGGCTGGAGATCCCGCTGGCCTGCCATCGTATCATCGCCGCCGATAATCCGAAGGCAAAGATCGGTCTGCCGGAAATCATGGTCGGCATCTTCCCCGGTGCTGGCGGGACCACGCGGCTGGCGCGCAAGCTGGGCGCAATGGGGGCGGCGCCCTTCCTGCTGGAGGGCAAGCTGTCGGAGCCGAAAAAGGCCAAGGCGGCCGGGATCATCGACGAGGTGGTCCCGGGCGACGAATTGCTGGCGCGCGCCAGGGACTGGGTGCTGGGCGCCAAGGATGCCGATCTGGTCAAGCTCTGGGACGCCAAGGGCTACAAGATGCCCGGCGGCGCGCCCTATCACCCGGCGGGGTTCATGACCTTCGTGGGCGCCTCGGCCATGATCAACGGCAAGACGCAAGGCGTCTATCCAGCAGCCAAGGCGCTGTTGTCGGCGGTCTATGAGGGCGCGCTGGTGCCGTTCGATACCGCGCTGAAGATCGAGGCGCGCTGGTTCACCCATGTGCTGATGAATCCGTCGTCCGCCGCCATGATCCGGTCGCTGTTCATCAACAAGGAAGCTCTGGAGAAGGGCGCGAACCGGCCTGCGGTCGACGACGCGAAGGTGCGCAAGCTGGGTGTGCTGGGCGCGGGCATGATGGGCGCGGGCATCGCCTATGTCGCCGCCAATGCCGGGATCGAGGTGGTTCTGATCGACGCCGCGCAGGAAGCCGCCGAAAAGGGCAAGGCCCATGCCGAAGGGGTCCTGGACAAGGGGATGAAGCGCGGCAAGGTGTCGGAGGCGAAGAAGGCCGAAGTGCTGGACCGCATCACGCCCACGACCGATTATGCCGCGCTGAAGGGCTGCGATCTGGTGATCGAGGCCGTGTTCGAAGATCCGAAGATCAAGGCCGAGGTGACCGCAAAATCCGAAGCAGCGATCCCGGCGGATGCGATCTTTGCCACCAACACCTCAACCCTGCCGATTTCCGATCTGGCAAAGGCCAGCAAGCGCCCGGAGCAGTTCATCGGCATCCATTTCTTCAGCCCGGTCGACAAGATGCTGCTGGTCGAGATCATCAAGGGCCGCGAAACGGAGGATCGCGCCGTGGCCAAGGCGCTGGATTTCGTCCGCCAGATTCGCAAGACGCCGATTGTCGTCAACGATGCGCGCTTCTTCTACGCCAACCGCTGCATCATTCCCTATATCAACGAGGGGATGCGGCTGGTGCGCGAAGGCGTGGCGCCCGCGCTGGTGGAAAACGCGGCCAAGCTGATGGGCATGCCGCTGGGGCCGTTGCAACTGGTGGATGAGACCAGTCTGGACCTGGGCGCCAAGATCGCGCGGGCCACCCGCGCCGCCATGGGCGACGACTACGCCGATGGCGAGGTCGATGACGTCGTTTTCTGGATGGTCGCGCAGGGCCGCCTTGGGCGCAAGGCCAACGCGGGGTTCTATGAGTATGATGAGAAGGGCAAGCGCACGGGTCTGTGGGCCGCTCTGGCCGAGAAATTCCCCCAGGCCAACGCGCAGCCGGACCTGATCACCGTACAGCACCGGCTGATGTTCGTGCAGGCGCTCGAAGCGGTGCGCGCGCTGGAACAGGGTGTCCTGACCGACATCCGCGAAGGCGACGTTGGCGCGATCCTGGGCTGGGGCTTTGCGCCCTGGTCGGGCGGGCCGTTCAGCTGGCTGGACATGCTGGGCGCGGGTTTCGCGGTCGAGGTCTGCGACCGGCTGGAAGCCGACTGCGGCGTGCGTTTCCGCACGCCGCAGATGCTCAGGGACATGGCAGACGCCGGGCGGGGGTTTTACGAAAGCAAGGTCGGCACCGACAGGGCTGCATGAGGGTGCGGACAAGCTGCGGTGAAGGGCGGGGTAACCCCGTTCTCGCCGCGCCGAAGCCAGATCGCGAACTGCCGTTCTCGCGCGGGGCCCAGAAGGGCGAAGCCGCCTGGTACGGTCTGGACAATGTCACGCGCTCCGGCACGCCCGGGCGCGTGCAACAGCGCCGATCCTTCGGCATGCACGGCCTGTGGCCGGTCAAAGATCATGGTCACGACCCTGTCCAGACCCGGCGCCGCAATGGACGCGATACCACGATACCCGCAAAGCGAACCGGCATGCAGAAGCACGAACGGGTCGCCGAAAAGCGCCTCGGCCAGGTCCGATTCTAGCACGATCAATTGTCCCGGCATCAACTGCATGGGCGCCCGGTTGCCGATCGCGCGCGAGGGAACGTCCAGTACCGAAGCCGAGCAAGCCCCTTGCGGGTTGGAAGAGCCCAGGGATCGGACATGTATTTCCGCCAACTGCACCAGACCTTCGTCAAAGGTCAGCACCATGTCGCCGGACCGCAGGTCTTCAGCGGCTTTCCAGCCGTATTCGGTGGCAATGCGGGTTCCAGTCACAACCCCCGACGTTCCGGAAAAACCCGGCACACCGATATCATGCACGGCCGTGGTTGTCGGCCAGACATCGCCCCTGTCAAAAAACGAGGGGACCGGATTCTGCCTGCCGGGTTCTCGAAAAGCAACGTTCCACATCGATCTGTCCTCATCCTGTCCAGCGCCGAAGTTCGGCACGGGGTGATTCAACTACGAGGTGAAGGCGAAAGACGGGAAGGAATGCGGTACGAATGTGAACCACGCCCCTTGCAACCACAGGCTTTTCGGCCGTTTCGCCACAAGAATGTCCCGATTGGGTGGACAACGCGTTGCTGTGACGGGGATCATCCCCGATTGATGCACGATCCGAACGGGGCCAGCAGATATGCGGAAACAATGCGATTCGGTTTCGTGAACACCCGAACGCCCTGCCCTGCACGCCCGGCCGGGATACATTCCTTTCGGTGGGGATTGCCGCTCTACCTCCGGCTGTCGTCTGGCGGCGCATCCACGCTGGCCGCCGCCCGCGCGATCAGCGCCCCGGCAAGGATGATCATTCCCATGCCGCAATATGTCCAGAAATCAGGAACCCCGGCAAACAGCAGAAAGCTCCAGAGCACGGCGAAGGGCAGGAAGGCGTACTCGAAGATCGCCACCTGCGACGCCTCGGCCATCTGATAGCCCCGGATCAGCAGGCCGATGGCCAGCAGCGAAAACACCGCCTGCACCGTGATCCAGAACCACGCCCGCGCCGATGGCGCGGCCCAGCCGCGCAGCAAGAACCCCTCCGCGCCAGCGGAGGCATCGGGGCGGATCATGGTCAGTACGGCAAGCCCCAGCGCACCCAGCACGCCCATGAATCCGAAATACCCCATGTTCATCGCCGCTGTCGGCTCGTTCGCGCACCATTGCCGGGTTGCCAGCGCCGCCAGCGCATAGAAAAAGCCCCCCGCCACCGCCAGCGCGGCGGCGAAGGGCATCACGCCCTCGGCATCCCACGGGCGCAGCATCAGCAGCGTGCCGCCGAACCCCAGCGCCAGCGCCGCCAGCCTGCGCCGCCCGATCCTGAGCCCGAACACCGCCACCGAAAGCACCATCACGAACACCGGCGAGGTGAACAGTCCCGCCCCCGCCTGCGCCATGGTCATCAGCGACAGCGCCCCGAAGTAGAACAACATCGACATGGCAGCGAAGAAGCTGCGCAGCCCCCAGGCCCACCAGCGGTCAGGGACCAGCCGCCAGCCCATGCCGCGCGCCACCGCTAGAAGCATTGCGCAGGCCAGCGCACTGCGCAGCAGGTGAAACTGCCAGAGCCCGATTTCGGGGGCCAGCACATAGATTGTGTTGTCCGCCAGTGAAAGAATGGCCATCGCCAGAACGATCAGCGCCCCGGCCAAAAGCGGGCGTTGCATGTCGGAGCGTGCCAGAGACATCAGGAACCTCGGAGAACAGAGCGGCCGACGGTTATCCCCCGGTAACTTAGGCTTCACAAACCTGCGCGGCGCCGTCAATACTTGCCCGGGGCAAGAAACACGCAGGAGGAGGTGTCAATGGGTTGGCTGGCGGACGAAACTGGCCTGGACAAATGCGCGGCAAACCATGTGCCGCTGACGCCGCTGTCGCATCTGCGCCGGGCCGCCGACATCTTCGCGGGGCGCGAAGCGATGGTCTACGGCACCTTGCGGCGCAGCTATGCGGACTATGCCGCGCGAGTCAGCCGACTGGCCTCGGCGCTTGCGGGCGCAGGCGTCCGGCCGGGCGATGTGGTCGCCACGCTTCTGCCGAACGTACCCGCGCAGATCGAGGCGCATTTCGGCATTCCGGCCTGCGGCGCAGTGCTGAACACGATCAACACGCGGCTGGATCTCGATACGGTACAGTACATCCTCGAGCACGGGGGCGCGGTGGTGGTCGTAGTCGACAGCACGCTGGTCGAGATGGTGGAAACCGCCTGCGCCACCCTGGACGCCCCGCCCCGGATCATCGAAGTTCCCGACGAACAGGCCGGGATCGCCCCGACGGGTCGTCACACCGAGTACGAGGCATTCCTTGCAACGGGCGATCCGGGCTTCGACTGGATCATGCCGCAGGACGAATGGGAAAGCCTGGCGCTGAACTACACCTCGGGGACCACCGGTCGGCCCAAGGGCGTGGTTTATCATCACCGGGGCGCGTACCTGATGACCATGGGCACCGCGGTTGCCTGGCAAATGCCACTGCACGCACGGTACCTGACCATCGTGCCGCTGTTTCACTGCAACGGCTGGAACCATTCGTGGATGCTGCCGATGCTGGGCGGCACTGTGATCTGCTGCCGCGATGTCACCGCACACGCGATATATGACGCCATCGCCGATCACCGCGTCACCCATTTCGGCGGCGCGCCCATCGTCCTGAATGCCCTCATCAACGCCCCGGATACCGACCGCCGCCCCTTCGACCATGTGGTGCAGGTCTATACCGCCGGCGCCCCGCCCCCTGCCGCCACCCTGCGCGCCATCGAGCCGCTGGGCTTTCTTGTGACGCAAGTGTACGGGCTGACCGAAACCTATGGCCATGTGACCGAATGCCTGTGGCGGCCCGAGGAGTGGGACCCCCTCCCCGACGATGACCGCTATGCCATCAAGGCGCGCACCGGCGTCGCCATGCCAATGATGGAAACGGTCACCGTGCTGGACCCCGACACGCTGATCCCGGTGCCGCGCGACGGCGCCACCCTGGGCGAGGTCATGCACCGCGGCAACTGCGTGATGAAGGGCTATTTCCGCAACCCCGACGCCACCGCGAAGGCCTTCGCGGGCGGCTATTTCCGTTCCGGCGACATCGCGTATCAACACTCCGATGGCTGGATCAAGATTGCCGACCGCGCCAAGGACATCATCATCTCGGGCGGCGAAAACGTCAGTTCGGTCGAGGTGGAGAACGCGCTGATGCACCATCCGGCGGTTCTGCTTGCAGCCGTGGTCGCAAAGCCCGACGAAAAATGGGGCGAGGTGCCTTGCGCATTCGTCGAACTCAAGCACGGCGCGACCACCGACGCAGCGGAACTGATCGCCTTCTGCCGTGGACGTCTGGCAGGGTTCAAGACCCCCAAGCATGTGGTGTTCGCCGAACTCCCCAAGACATCGACCGGCAAGATCCAGAAATTCGAATTGCGCGCCCGCGCCCGGGACGCCGGTGCCTGACACCCCGACGCCGGTGCCCGCGCGCCCGGCCCCGGCCAACGAACAGGCGCCCCCGTGGCGGCAGGGCGGGCTGTTCCTCCGCTGTGCACGCGCGATTGCCGCTGGCGTCGGGCTCCTGTATCGTGCGCCGATGGCAAGACCGGAAAACCGGCGGCGCCGCAGGCAAGGCGTGCATGGGCCGGATGCGCCGGGACCGGTGGCGCCGACGAGTTTGAGGCACAGACGCGACAGGCAAGGGGCAAGGTCCGCCGAATGACGGCACTCGACAGGTATCAGCTCCTCGAAGGCAGCGGGCTATGGGCGGGGGGCGACGGCGCCCAGCGCCGCGATGTCGTGGTGCGCTTTGGCAAGGCCACGCTGGTTATCGTGGACGGGCGCTCGGACAAGATCCTGAGCCACTGGTCGCTGGCCGCGATCCGGCGCCTCAATCCGGGCGTCGTGCCCGCGCGCTTCGTCCCCGTCGAGATCGGCGCATCCCGGCCTGACGAGTCGCTCGAGATCGAGGATCCCGTGTTGCTCGAAGCGATCGACACGGTGCTCGACGCCCTGCAGACCCCGCGCAGGCCCTGGCTGCGCGGGCGCCGGGTGCTGGCCGTTGCGCTTGCGGTTGGCATGGTCGTGGCGGCCCTGGCCTGGTTGCCTGAGGTGTTGCTGCGCTACACCGCGAATGTGGTGCCCATGGCCAAGCGGGCTGAAATCGGGCGCATGGTCCTAAACGACGCCCAGACATCGACTGGCCTGCGCCTGTGCGCGCCGGGGACGGCAGCAGTGGCTCTGGACCGTCTGCGCGGGGCGGTTTTCGAAGCCCAGCGCACGCTGGTCGTTTTTGCCGACGCGCCTGCACAGACCCCCGAAACACTGCATCTTCCCGGCCGTATCGTGCTGGTCAACGAAACCCTTCTCGCCCGGATCGACGGCCCCGAGGCGCTGGCCGGGCATCTGCTGGCCGAAGCCGAGCGCGCAACCGCCAACGACCCGCTGCAGCCGGTCCTGCGCCACGTCGGGATGGGGGCCACGCTGCGGCTGCTCACGCAAGGCGAACTCGCGGCCGCGCGGGTCCGGGG
>SKKS01000198.1 GCA_007123625.1 Paracoccaceae bacterium | reverse complement strand
CTGAAACAGACCATGCGCAACCCGTGGGAGCTGTTCGAGGAAACCCACCCCGTCGGCACGCAGATCGAGGGCGAGGTCAAGAACATCACCGAGTTCGGCCTGTTCGTGGGGCTGGAAGGCGATATCGACGGCATGGTGCACCTGTCCGACCTGAGCTGGGATCAGCGCGGCGAGGAAGCGATTCAGGAATTCCGCAAGGGCGACACGGTTCAGGCCGTTGTGACCGAGGTGGATACCGACAAGGAACGCATCTCGCTGTCGATCAAGGCGCTTGAAAACGACAGCTTCACGGATGCGGTCGAAGGCGTGAAGCGCGGTTCGATTGTCACCTGCACCGTCACCGCGATCGAAGATGGCGGGATCGAGGTCGAGTACAACAACATGAAGGCCTTCATCCGGCGTTCGGATCTGGCCCGCGACCGTGCCGACCAGCGTCCCGAGCGTTTCCAGGTTGGGGACAAGGTGGACGCCCGCGTGACCAGCGTCGACAGCAAGACCCGTCGTCTGGGCCTGTCGATCAAGGCCCGCGAGATCGCCGAGGAAAAAGAAGCCGTGGAACAGTACGGCTCGTCCGACGCGGGCGCGAGCCTGGGCGACATCCTTGGTGCCGCGCTCAAGGATCGCAGCTGATCCGCGCAGCGTTGCCCGGGTTTCGGGAGCATGCATGAAGGTTCAAGGGCCCCGTCGTCGTACCGGCGGGGCCTTTTTCTATTTGGCGACACAGTGTGTAATCGTCGCGCCCCGGTGCATTCCAGCAACAGGCACAGCCGCATGACCCCGCGTTTCCGCCTGCCGGACGCCGACTGATCGTGTCCTCCGGATGGATGCGCGCCTGTGTGTCGGCGCGGCGACGCTTTCCTGTTTGTACGTGCGACGATTCCGCCTATAGTCGCGCCGGATGCTGCGAAACCAAAAAAAACACTCCGGGGGGACAGCGGAATGATCCGTTCCGAACTCATTCAGAAAATCGCCGACGACAACCCGCACCTGTTCCAGCGCGACGTGGAGCGGATCGTGAACACGATCTTCCATGAAATCACTGAGGCACTGGCGCGCGGTGAACGCGTAGAACTGCGCGGATTTGGTGCATTTTCGGTCAAGCACCGCGATGCGCGCACAGGCCGCAACCCGCGTTCGGGGGAATCGGTGGAAGTCGAAGCCAAATCCGTGCCATTCTTCAAGACCGGCAAGCTGTTGCGAGACCGGTTGAACGGGAAAGAGGACTGACAGAACCCATGCACTATATCCGTTACGCCTTTCTCGCGATTGTC
This sequence comes from Paracoccaceae bacterium, assembly GCA_007123625.1. Lineage (GTDB taxonomy): Bacteria > Pseudomonadota > Alphaproteobacteria > Rhodobacterales > Rhodobacteraceae > Rhabdonatronobacter. Next base: position 6,017 of record SKKS01000198.1, on the reverse strand, counting down.
GCGGTCGCCTTCGTGACACTTGCGCTGGCCAACCGCACCATGACCACGGTTGCGATTCTGCCCGGTGCGCTGGCCGATCTGGCCGGAGTCAACCCCTCCTTGACCCTTCCGCTGTTCATCGTCATCGGCGGGTCGGTTGTGCTGGGGCTGCTGCTGGGCTTCATCTGGGAATGGTTCCGAGAGCGCAGCTATCGCGCCGAGGCCGTGCGCGCACGCGCGGAATGCGCGTCCCTGCGGCAGGAACTGGGGCAGGTCCGGCATGCCGCGCCGGAAACCCAGAAAGACGACGTGCTGGCCATCGTCGAGGCAAGCGAGGCGCGCACCCGCCGGACAACGGTGCCCGCGGTTTCGTGAGCGCGCCCCGGACGTCAGCGACCGAAACGCATGCCTGCCAGCCTGCGCACGCAGGGATGGGGCCCGCATGACACGCAACGCTCTGGTCAGGGTCAAGATCTGTGGCTTGCGCACGCCGGAGCAGGTGGCCCAGGCGGCGGACGCAGGCGCGGCCTATGTCGGGTTCGTGTTCTTTCCTCCTTCGCCGCGCAGCATCGCACTTGATGCCGCCGCTGCCGCCGCGCTGGCCGCGCCGCCCGGGGTGGCCAAGGTCGCGCTGGTGGTGGATGCCAGCGATGCCGAACTGGATGCCCTTCTGAAGCATGTGCCCATCGACATACTGCAGCTTCACGGACACGAGTCCCCCGCGCGGGTGGCCGACGTGCGCGTGCGTCATGGCCTGCCGGTGATGAAGGCCGTTGGCGTGGCGGGGCCGGGCGACCTTGCGGCGCTGGATAATTATGCCCGCGTTGCCGATCAGTTGCTGATCGATGCCAAGCCGCCGAAGGGCGCCGACCGTCCAGGCGGCAATGCGGTCGCCTTTGACTGGACCCTGATCGCCGGGCGGCGCTGGCCGGTCCCGTGGATGCTGGCGGGCGGGCTGAACCCCGACAATGTGGCCGAAGCGATCCGCCTGACGGGCGCGCGGCAGGTGGATGTTTCCTCGGGTGTGGAGCGCGCGCCGGGCGACAAGGACCCGGCGCGCGTTGCGGCCTTCATCAAGGCCGCGCGCGCGGAATCGGACGTGCCGCCGACAGTGTCGGCGGCGCGCTGAGCGCGAGGTGCGGGGTCAGTCGTCGTTTTCAGTCATCACCGCGATGTCACGCAGAGCGACGTCAAGCGCTTCGATCTCCCAAGAGTCGAGGATCACGGCGTTGTCCAGATCGACGGTGTGGAACATCCCGTTGGCATAAAGCCAGGCAGTGTCATTGCCTTCGCTGTCGGTCACAACATCGAACCCGATGGGACCGTCGAACATTACGCCCAGTGTGCCGACGACCTCGATTGTGCCGTCATTGGGCGCGGTCTGGCGCAGCAGGGCCCCGCGCGCCACGTCGATGTTGAACATGCGCGTTTCCTCGGCACCGTCCACGACATTGGTATAGGCCGTGCCGCCGACCATCGGCTCGCCGTCGGTATCGTCCCCGAAGTGCAGATCGCCATCAACCGTCACTTCGCCGCTGGACAGGTTCACGCGGTGGTTCACGGTTCCCGCCATGAAGCGCAGCGCGTCCGGCACCGGGTTGATGTCGACGATCACAGGGGTGTCCTCGTCGAACTCCAGCGGGGTGTCCATGATGGTGACTTCCGCGACCTCTCCGGTGGAGATGTCGATGTTGACCACCACGAAATCCTCGGTCACGCCGATGATCCGGCCGCTCGAAGGGCGGTAGTCCAGCCCGAGAAGGCGTCCTTCGACATCGGCTTCGATCATTCCGACCACGTGTGCGGCGCTCAGATCGATCTGGACCAGGGTACGGTCACCGGCCAGCCCGATGGCGGTATCGGACAGGGCAGGACCTGCGATCAATGCGGCCATCGCGCCGGGCAGAGCATACTTGAACATGATAATCCTCGTTACCTTGGGACGCCCCATCGGGGCAGGAGGCGAAGGAACGGTGGCCGACACGCCAAAGTTTCAGATCGTGTCTCACATATCTGTGAAAGGGTCCGGCTGCAGGCCCGGCAGGCGGCGCGGCGAATGGTGGCACAGGCAGCAAAGCGGTTTGCACCCGTGCGGGCAAACCTGTATACGAAAGCCCGCGCGTGCGACCGCTAACGCACGTCCAGAAATCCAGATCATCGCGATCACAGATCAAGTGCCGGAGAATGACATGACCAGGGGCTGGACAAAATCGGACTGGAGGGCAAAGCCACGGGTCCAGATGCCGGACTATCCCGACGCGCAGGCCCTGGTCCAGGTCGAGGCGCAGCTGGCGAAGTATCCGCCTCTGGTCTTTGCCGGCGAGGTGCGCGAGCTCAAGCGCCGCCTTGGTGCCGCCGCAAGGGGCGAGGCGTTCCTTCTGCAAGGGGGGGACTGCGCCGAAAGCTTTGCCGAGTTCAACGCCGACAGCATCCGCGACACGTTCAAGGTGTTGTTGCAGATGGCAGTGGTGCTGACCTTCGGCGCCAAGCTGCCGGTGGTCAAGGTCGGGCGCATGGCGGGCCAGTTCGCCAAGCCACGCTCCGCTGCGACCGAAACCCTGGGCGGGCAGGAGTTGCCCAGCTATCGCGGTGATATCATCAACGGCTTCGACTTCACGCCCGATGCGCGCATCCCTGATCCGAACCGTATGTTGCAGGCATACACACAGGCGGCGGCAAGCCTGAACCTGTTGCGGGCATTCTCCAAGGGCGGGTTCGCCGATATCCACCGCGTACACAGCTGGACGCTGGGCTTTGCCGGCGGCGAGAACGCCGAGCGTTATCGCGCGCTGTCGGACCGGATTTCCGATGCGCTGGACTTCATGACCGCAGCGGGCGTGAATGGCGGCACGTTCGCGGCCATGTCCGAGGTCGATTTCTATACCAGCCACGAAGCGCTGCTTCTGGAGTACGAAGAGGCACTTTGCCGGATCGACAGCACCACTGGCCTGCCGGTAGCGGGGTCGGGGCACATGATCTGGATCGGGGACCGCACACGGCAGCCCGATGGTGCGCATGTCGAGTTCGCGCGCGGGGTGCAGAACCCGGTTGGGCTCAAGTGCGGCCCATCGCTTGAAGCCGACGACCTGCGCCGACTGATCGGACGGCTCAACCCCGACAACGAGGACGGGCGGCTGACGCTGATCGCGCGCTTCGGTGCGGGCAAGGCGGGCGATCATTTGCCGCGCCTGATCCGCGCGGTTCGGGACGAGGGCGCGAATGTGCTCTGGGTCTGCGATCCGATGCACGGCAACACGATCAAGTCGGCCAGTGGCTACAAGACCCGGCCTTTCGAACTGGTGCTGCGCGAGGTGCGCGAGTTCTTCGCCATCCACAACGCCGAAGGCACGATTCCCGGCGGCGTGCATTTCGAGATGACGGGCAAGGATGTGACCGAATGCACCGGCGGTGTTCGTGCGATCACCGACGAGGACCTTTCGGATCGCTACCACACCGCCTGCGACCCGCGCCTGAACGCCAGCCAGTCGCTTGAACTCGCGTTTCTGGTGGCCGAGGAGCTTTCGGGCCGCCGGGCACGCATGGCCGCCGCGATCTGAAAACCGCGAAAACGCAGCGGGGCGCAGGTGCGCGCTGAGCGGCGCTATGCGAACGGCAGCGGGGCCGGGCAGACGGCCACGCGGTCAGCGCTGTTGCCGATTTACAAGTGTACGGCGGTGTGCTGCCCGCGCGCTTTGCTTTTGCCCCGCCGCGGTCGACAATAAAGGTCTGACACTTCCTCAGGGCGGACATGCCGTGGCCGAGATAGCCGACCATCCCTTGCGCTTTGCGCTTGCCAACGAATTGCACGCACGTCCGTTTTCCGCGGTCGAGGCGCCCTGTACCGCCGTGTTCATGGCAGTCAAGCGCCCGTCGGATGCCGCAGGGCGTGATCTGCAGAAGGATCGCGCGCATCTGCTGGCGCTTCTGGACCGCCACGGCGCGGGGCACCCGGCGCCCGAGGCGACGCATCATGCCGCCGAGATCGGGCGCCACCACCTGAAGTGGGAAAGCCATACCGAGTTCGTCACCTACACCGCCTATGAACGTGGCGCGACCGAACGCCCGTTCGACGCGCGTGCGCTCGAGGTATTTCCGGGCGACTGGCTGGCCGAGGCGCCAGGTGTACGGGTCACCTCGATCCTGTTGCGGGTCGATTTCATTCCCGAGGTCGAAGGCCGGATCGGCGCGCTGCTGGATGACTGGTTCGTGGCCGACAGTCTTGCGGCTTCGCGGGTGCTGGATGGGGCGGCGATCATCGCCAGCGATTTCCGCATCGACCGGGCCGGGCATGTGCGCATGGCGCTGTTCGTGCGCCGGGGCACAGGCGCGCGGCGTATCGGGCGGATCGTCCAGCGGTTGTGCGAGATCGAGACCTACAAGTCCATGTCCATGCTGGGGCTGGCGCGGGTGCGGGCGCTGTCGCCGCGCATGGGCGCGCTGGATGAGCGGCTGAACCGGATGACGCGGGCCATGACCTCGGTCGAAAGCCCGGCAGAGGAAACGTTGGCGGCATTGCTGGAAATCTCGGGCGCGCTGGAGAACATGCTGGCCGAATCATCCTTTCGTTTCGGGGCGACCGGCGCCTATGAAGCAATCGTGCACCAGCGCATCGAAGTGTTGCGCGAAGAGCGGTTCGAGGGGCGCCAGACGTGGCGCGAGTTCATGATGCGCCGCTATGACCCGGCCATGCGCACGGTGAAGTCGGCGCAGACGCGGCTGGCGAACATGGCCGAGCGGGCCATGCGAGCAGGGACGCTTCTGGGCACGCGGGTGGATGTGGAGCGGTCGGCCCAGAACCAGAAGCTGCTTGAAAGCATGGATCGACGCGCGGATCTGCAACTTCGCCTGCAGCACACGGTCGAGGGGCTGTCGGTGGTGGCGATCAGCTATTACGGAGTGAACCTTGCGGCGAACATGGCGATGCCGCTGGCCGAACCCATGGGGCTGGGCCGGACGGCGATGCTGTTCCTGCTGACGCCGCTGGTGGTGGGGGCTGTGTGGTTCATGCTGCGGCGTATCCGCACGCGGATTTCCGGCGGGGGGTAGGCGCAAAGCCGAAGCGCCCGCTCGACGTACCCCACCCACCCGCCCATGTACGCCTCGCGGGCGCTTGCCCGGCCCACAAGGGGCCCGGGGGGCGGGTAGGTGGCGTTTGGGTCAGCTCAGCACGCGCACCGGCGACCCCGCCGCAAAGGCGCGCACGGCATCGGCGGTTTCGCGGTAGAACAAGCGGAAGGTCGCTTCGGTCGTATACCCCAGATGCGGGGTCAGCAGCAGGCGGCCCTGATCTTGCAGCGCGGCATCGTGCAGCGGATCATCGGCGGGAAGGGGTTCGCGGTCGAACACGTCGATCCCGGCCATCGCAGGGCGCCCGGCATGCAGGCCTGCGATCAGCGCCGCCGTGTCCACGATCCCCGCGCGTGAGGTGTTCAGGAACACCGCGCCGGGCTTCATCGCCGCGAAGCCCTCGGCCCCGATCAGGTGGTGGGTGCGCGCCGAATGCACCAGATGGACCGAGACCACATCGCTTTGCGCCATCAGCGCAGTCAAGCTTTCGGCGCGTATCGCCCCGGCCTCGGCGGCGCGCGCATCGGTCAGGTTGGCGGACCACGCGGCGACTTCCATCCCCAGCGCGCGGCCCAAACTTGCCATCTGCGCGCCGATGGTGCCAAGGCCCACCAGCCCCAGCCGCAGCCCCGCCATGTCGCGCCCCAACCCCGCCTGCCAGCCGCCGCGCCGGAGCGAGGCGACCTCGGTCATCAGCCGCCGGTTCAGCGCCAGCATCATCAGCAGCGTCAACTCTGATGTGGTCGTCTTGCGCGAGGCGGTGCCACAGACCGTCATCCCGCAGTCCCGCGCGGCATCCAGGTCGATGGACGCGTTCTTTGGCCCTGTGGTGACGATCAGCCGCAACCGGGGCAGGGCGCGGATGACCGACGCTGGCAGGGGCGTGCGTTCGCGCATGACGCACAGCACCTCGAACGGCGCCAGGCGCTCGATCAGTGCCGGACCCGGCGCCAGCGTGTCGGAAAACACCG
>SKKS01000226.1 GCA_007123625.1 Paracoccaceae bacterium | reverse complement strand
TATCCAGTGATCGAGGCGCCGACGCTGCACGGGCTTGCCGGCAAGCTTGGCCTCGACGCAGATGCGCTGGAGCGGACGGTGACCGAGTTCAACGCCGCGGTCCGGCCCGGTACCTTCGATCCCGACGTGCTTGACGACTGCAGCACCGAAGGCATCACCCCGCCCAAGTCGCACTGGGCCCGGACCATCGACACGGCCCCTTTCGGCGCCTATCCGGTCCGGCCGGGGATCACCTTCACCTATCTCGGGACCAAGGTGAACGGCGAGTCGCGGATGATCATGGCCGACGGGCGACCCTCGGGGAACATGTTCGCAGCCGGAGAGATCATGGCGGGCAATGTCCTGGGCAAGGGCTATCTGGCCGGCATCGGAATGACGATCGGGGCGGTGTTCGGCCGTCTCGCGGGAGAAGGGGCAGGGCGCCATGCACGAAACTGACACGCTGGCCGAAGCCGACCGGCAGATGACCATCTGCAACGCCTGCCGCTATTGCGAGGGGCTGTGCGCGGTGTTTCCGGCGATGGAGAAACACGCGACCTTCGCGGCGGGCGATCTGCGCTACTTGGCCAATCTCTGTCATTCCTGCGGGGCGTGCTATCACGACTGCCAGTTTGCACCGCCGCACGAGTTCGCGGTCAATGTCCCGCGCACGCTGGCGCAGCTGCGCGGCGAGAGCTACGCGCACTACGCCTGGCCACGGGCGCTGGCGCCGATGTTTCGCCGCAACGGGCTGGTGATCGCCACCATCGCGGCGCTGTCGGTCACGGTGTTCATCGCCGGCTTCATCGCCTTCAACGACCCCGCCGTGCTGTTTTCCACCCAGACCGGCCCGGGCGCCTTTTACCGGCTGATGCCGCATGACTTGATGATCGCGATCTTTGGCACGGTGTTCGGATTCGCGATCTTGGCGATGGTGGTTGGGATGCGCAACTTCTGGCGCGATGCGGGTGCGGTCAATCCGGTGGCGGGCGATGCGCCCTCGATCTGGCAGGCGATCCGCGACGCGGGGTCGCTGCGCTATCTCGATGGCGGCGGGGCGGGCTGCTTCAACGCCCATGACAAGCCGACCGACCGGCGCCGGCTGTTCCATCACCTGACCTTTTACGGCTTTCTGCTGTGCTTTGCGGCGACCTCGGTCGGGACGATCTATCACTACGGGTTCGACCGGGTGGCGCCCTATGCCTGGTGGGATCTGCCAAAGGTGCTGGGCACTGTGGGCGGTGTGGCGCTGGCCATCGGCACGGGCGGGCTGCTGGCGGCCAAGCGCGCCCAGCTTCCGGCGCTGCGCGCGGCGCGGACCCTTGGCATGGATGTGGGCTTCACGCTGATGTTGTTCCTGACCGCAGTGACCGGGCTGGCGCTGCAGTTTCTGGCCGCCACGCCCGCCATGGGCACGCTTCTGGCGGTGCATCTTGGGGTGGTGTTTGCGCTGTTCCTGACGATGCCTTATGGCAAGTTTGTTCACGGGCTCTACCGTTTTGCGGCGCTGTGTCGCTTCGCCATGGCCCGGCGCAACGGGTTGCAGCAGCCCGCCGCTTCGGGCAAGCCACAGGCGTCATGACGGCAAAGGGGGGATGCCATGAAGATCGCGGTTCTGGACGACTACCACGGCTATGCCATGCGGTTCGGCGAATGGGGCGCGCTGGGCGCCGATGTCACCGTCTTTGACAAGCCGATCCCCGAGGCGGATCTGGCCGAAACCCTGGCGCCCTTTGATGTGCTGTGTGTGATGCGTGAGCGCACGCCGCTGCCTGCTGCGCTGATCCATGCGCTGCCGGGGTTGCGGCTGATCGTCACCACAGGGATGCGCAACGCCTCCATCGACATGGCCGCGGCGGCGGCGCGGGGGGTGACCGTCTGCGGCACTGCCAGCCGGGCCAGCGCCACCTCGCATCTGGCCATGACGCTGATCCTGATGGCTGCGCGTAATCTGGTGCCGAACCTGAATGCGGTGAACCGCGGCGGCTGGCAGGCCGACGCCGGGCGTGATCTGGAGGGGCTGACGCTGGGGCTGGTGGGCCTGGGGCGGCTGGGCGCGGCGGTGGCGGACCTTGCCCGCCCCTTCGGCATGACCCTCACTGCCTGGAGTGCGAACCTGACCGACGCCCGCTGCGCCGAGGTCGGCGTGACGCGCGCAGAAAGCCTCGATGTGCTGCTGGAGGGGGCGGATGTGGTGTCGATCCATCAGGTCCTGTCCGCGCGCACGCAGGGGCTGATCGGCGCGCCGCAACTGGCGCGGATGAAGCCGGATGCGGTGCTGGTCAATACCTCGCGCGGGCCGATCGTGGAGCGCGATGCCCTGCTGGCTGCCCTGCGCGCCGGGTGCCCGGGCTGCGCTGCCATCGACGTGTTTGACGAAGAACCCCTGCCCGCCGACAGCCCCTGGCGCGATGGCGCGCTGATCGACAGCGGGCGGCTGATCCTGACGCCGCATATCGGCTATGGGGCGCTGGGAACCTATGAGCGCATGTATTGCGAAACCGCCGAGGCCGTGCACGCCTTCGCCTCGGGCACACCGATGCGGGTGATCGAGGGCTGACGGTGCTGCCCGCACGCCGGGCGCGGTGCAACGGACCGCAAACCGGGCGCAGGAACGCGCGTCAGTTGGTTACTTGAGGATCTCTTCATCCTCGACGAACATGTTTTTCCATGCACGGTCGATCAGATCTGGGGTCATCTGGTAGGGGATGCCTTCGAATTCGCAGATGGCGATCATCTGGTCGATCAGGAATACCGGCTGATAGTTGGAATAGACATTCCTGATCTCGGGATAACGGTTGCGCAGCAGGTGGATCAGCGCGTTTTCATCCAGCGGCATGCCGCGCTTGCGCGCCACCAATGAGAAGATCTTGAGGAAATCCTCCTGCCGGGGGCCGTCGATCTTGATCTTGTAGAAGATGCGGCGCAACGCGGCCTGGTCGAATATCTCGTTAGGGTGGAAGTTGGTGGAAAATATGATCAGCGTGTCGAAGGGCACGATGATCTTTTCGCCCGAGTTCAGGCCCAGAATGTCATAATACATTTCCATCGGCACGATCCAGCGGTTGATCAGTGCCTGCGGTGGTTCCTCCTGGCGGCCAAGGTCGTCGATAATGAACACCCCGCCCATTGCCTTGAACTGCAGCGGCGCCTGATAGGTGCGCGCCACCTCGTCATAGGTCAGGTCAAGCATCGCCAGGGTGAGTTCTCCGCCAGTGATGACCGTAGGTCGTTCGCAATAGACATATCGGTTGTCGAAGCGGTTGCCGGTCTGGCGCAGAAGCGAGGGGTTGTCTTCGGACTGACGGATCAGCTTGTGCACGGTGGGGTCATAGACGCTCATGATCTGACCGCCCAGCAGGATCGCGCGCGGGACATAGATGTTGTCCCCGAGGGCGGCGCGGATGCCGTTCGCGATCGAGGATTTCCCGTTTCCGGGCGGACCATAAAGCAGGATCGACCGCCCGGCACTGACCGCGGGGCCAAGCGTGTCGATCAGGTCGGGGGGCAACACCAGATCGCCCATGGCGATCTTAAGCTGGCGCCGGGTGATCTTTATGTTGCGGATCGACTGGCGCTTGATCTGTTCGCGATACTGCTCCAGCGGGATGGGCATGGCGCCGTAATACTCGGACTGGCCCAGTGCATCGAGCGCGCGCGACTTCCCGGTTTCGGTCAGTTGAAACCCGATTTCCGAGCTGGCGCCTGCGGCCATGGTTCCCATGGCCTCGACCAGTTTGGCCTGTCGCGCCTCGTCGATCAGTTCCAGCGTCTGCGGTATCGGCAGGCAGAGGCGTTTCGAAATCTCGGTCAGCTTGGTGATCGAGGTACGAAACATCGTCTTGAGCAGGATATCCCGCATGAGCACCAGCGGAAGGCCCGTATCCTCAAGATGCTTCGGTGTCGGCGGCGCAACGATATCGGAAACAGCGCGGTTCATCTGACCTCCTTTCTGTTGCGACCGACGCCTGGCAGCGTGGTGGCAAGTCGTGCAGATCCGGTTAATGCAAGCGGTCGATCATTCAACCGCCATAGACGGCGGCAACGGTAAGATAGAACAATAACGCAGGTCCAAGGGCCAGGCCCATGGGAAATTCCTTGCGTTGCCAGCTTGCCCATTCTGGCGTGGCGCGGCGCACGGCAGGAACAGCGCGCAGGGTCCGGTGGACGACCAGCGACAGAATGGCCACAGCAGCCAGCAGCGGCAGGAAAAGGTTCAGATCGCCCAGCGCCACAAACGGCGCCATCGCAGCGGCGAATTTCGCATCCCCCGCGCCGACCATGCCAGTCAGGCTGAAGATGAACCCGAAAACCAGCACCACCGCGAGATGCAGCCACCCCCACAGCCACACATTCATCGGCAGGACCAAAAGACCGACAATCGCATAGACAGCGGTCAGGGCGATCACGGCCTTGTTGTGGATCTTCATCCATTTCAGGTCGCTGAATGCCACCCAGAACGCGATGGGCAACACGAAGGGAAGGAACCAGAGCGCCGCTTGCGCAGACAGATGCGTGCTCATCCGGCCCTCACGTTTGCCTCGAGCGCGCGCAGGGCCCGAACCGCTTCCTCGAAATGTTGCGGATGGGTTTCGATCGCTTCGCCCAGCAGCCCGCGCCCGATGGAAACGTCGCCTTGCCGGATGGCGGCGATGGCCATGGCGTGCAGCAGATGCGCGCGCTCGGTCTGTGTCATGTCCACCAGCGGGAGCGAGTATTGCCGCTGCGCGGCACGCGCCAGCGCCATGTTTGTCTTGGCAGTGAACATGGTCGGGTCATGGCGCAGCGCCTGCCCGAAAAGGCGTTCGGCATCGCGGTGATCACCGCGGGTCAGCTTGGAATAGCCCCAGTTGTTGTAAACGCCCGCCGGCCGCGCGGTCAGCCCGATCGCGGTTTCATAGAAATGGTCGGCCTTGTCCCATTGCTGGCGTTTGTCGGCGATCATCGCTTCCAGCCTGTACCGATCAAAGGATTCATGCGTCGGCGGGATGGTGTTCAGCGTGGTCTCGGCCTGGTCCCAGCGGTTGTCCCGCAGAAGTGCCTCGGCCAGCATGACCCGGTCTTCGAGCGTGGCGCCGGGCATTTCGGTGACCTTGCGCCAGATCGCCACGGAGTCGCCCGGCTGCCCAGAGCGCACAAGCGATCGCGCCAGCCCGCGGTGCGCAGTGATCGAGTCCGGGTTGCGTTCCACCGTGCCGGTGAAATAATTCACCGCTTCCGCCGGATCAGCGGCCGCGAGCATGATTTCCTGCATGTTTTCCTGATCGACTGCCGCCACGCTCTCCATCGCGCGCGTCACTTCGGCGTTGCGGTTGCCTTCGCATGCGGCAAGTGCCAGCACGCCGCCGACCAGCAGCGGCAGCATCATGATGTGGCGCATTTTTGCGTCCTTTTACTGCTCGAGCCTCAGGGCGTGGAAAGAAGCAGGTATTGACCTGCGCCCCGCCGAACCAACGAAAACCCGCTATCCTCGGGTTCAGCATAGCGTCTTTGTGCCGAATTTGCGATAGCGCGGCGTAAATTTTCGCGGATGTCGTCGGAACGGCCACTATCAAGCGCAAAAGCCGCGCGGAAGTAATGTTCGGCTTCGGCCCAGCGGCCCTGTTCCGCCAGGACAACGCCCAGGTTGTTCAGCGCGGGCACAAAGGTTTCGTCCTGTTCCAGCGCGCGGCGCAGCATCTGTTCGGATTGTCCCAGCCGCCCAAGCCGCAGGTTCGCCGAGCCGACAGCCGACAGCACATCGACGCTGATCCCGTCATCCGCCGCCGAACGGTAATACGCGCGGAGCGCCAGTTCGTACTCGCCCGCCGCCATCAGCCTGTGGCCGACCTCAAGCCCGTCCGGTGCATCTGCGATCCGTTCGGTCCCCGCTGGCAGGGGCGGCCCGGCCATTCCCCAGTCCGGTGTGCGTGTTCCCGGCGAACATCCCCAAAGGACCATGAAAATGGCCAGCAGGAACACATGCGCATGCGACATCAGCCACCAATGTTGCCACTTCCCAGGATCGACGCAATACCGACGACCGACGGTCCGATCAGGATGATCAGCAGGGGTGGGACCGTGAACATCATTGTGCCCAAGGTCAGCTTGGTAGGCAAGACGTTGGCTTTCTCTTCGGCGGTCATCACGCGCTTGTCACGCATGTCTTCGGCGAAGACCCGCAGCGCATCCCCGATCGAGGTGCCGAATGTCGCGGACTGGACCAGCACCGTGACGAACGAGTCGATGTCACGCACGCCGCAGCGGCGCCCCATGTCCTTGAGCACTTCGGCGCGGTCCTTGCCGGCGCGGACTTCCTGGCTGACGGTTTCCAGTTCCTCGCCCAGCGCGGGATAGCCGCGGCGAATCTCGCGACCGACACGCAGGATCGCCTGGTCAAGGGACTGGCCCGCCTCGACGCAGATCAGCAGCATGTCCAGCGCATCGGGGAAACCCTGAATGATCTCTTCCTGCCGGGCGCTGCGGCGGTTCTCGACCCACATGCGCGGGCCGTAGTACCCCAGCAACGCGGGCGCCAGAACGGTTACGGCCATCATCACCGGGTTTTCGCCGTCGGGGTCGACCACGAACAGCGCCAGGCCCAGCCCGACCAGCAGCAAGGACACCGCCAAAACGAACTGGATCGCTGCCATGTCGCGAACCGCAGTCTTGCTGTAATACCCCGCCTGGATCATCTTGAGTTGCGCTTCCGACATTTCCTTGGCGTCGGTCGGCTCCAGGAATGTGGCGTATTTCTGCAACTTCTTGCTGTGGCGCGATTCGGTGCCGCGGCGCATGGACTGTCCGTTCGCCGTGCGCGCGGAATTCGCTTTCTGCGTCTGTTCGCGCAGACGATCCAGCGGATCGCGCCGTGATTTCGGCATCAGCGCAAGCGTGAGAACAATCAGGGACAGGCCCAGCACGCCCATTGCGATCAGGGGGCCCAGCGGGCCAAGATGCTCCTGAATGGTGCTGTTCAAGGTATCCAGCATTGCATCGTCCTTTCGGGGTCAGACCTTGATGTCGACCATCTTGCGCATGTAGAGAATATTCACGATCAGGAATGCGAACACCACCAGCGCGATCGGAATGAAGATCGGCATTTCCTTCACTTCGTCATAGTAGTCCGGCTTGATCACCGTGATCATGATCATGGCGGCGATGGGGAAGCCCGACAGGAACATGCCGGACCACTTGGCTTCGGCTGTGATGGCGCGGACCTTGCGGAACAGCTTGAAGCGGGCGCGCACCACCTTGGACAACCCTTCGAGGATTTCTGCCAGGTTGCCGCCCGACTGCATCTGTATTCCCACGGCGACGGACAGGAAGCGCAGGTCCTGCATCTCCACCCGCTCGGCGAATTCAGCAAGCGCTTCAGACACATC
>SKKS01000302.1 GCA_007123625.1 Paracoccaceae bacterium | reverse complement strand
GGTGGCGTGCTGCAAAGCTTCGCCATGCTGGCGCGAATCCTCGATGCGCCCGTGGGGCGGGGCACGCCGGGTGCCTGAAACGTCGCGCCCGCCGCACGCCCGCGTTTGGCGTTGGACGCGGACGGACAGCTTTCAACATCTGCACGCGCAGCACTGCGCATGTCAAAGTCGCGCGGGTTGCGCACCGGTCGCCGGACCGAACGCTTGGTTAGAGAGCCCTGCGCTGTTCGCCGGGTTCATGCGCTCGCCTGATTGGCACGCTCGCGCGCGCGCCGCGCGCGCTCGGCCCAACGGGACGCGACGCGCGTCAGCGCGGCAAGGACGGGCGGGAGAACCTTTCAATCCTGACGCCATAGCCGGGGGAAATGCCAGGGACGCGTGATGGGCAACACGGTCGTGGATGCTCTGAACGGGCGCGCACCACCGCACGGTCCGCGCCGCGGTCAGAAATCGGTCGGCGCGCCGCCCTCTTCCTTGCGCCGCGCGACAAAAGCCATCAGCGCCTCACGCCGTTCCTCGGCCAGGGGCGGGGGGATGAATCCGTCGACGATTCCGCGATAGACCCGGTGCGCGCGGGTGATGGTGTCGGTTGCGCCGTCGCGCTCCCAGGCCTCGTAATTGCGCCAGTCCGACACGAATGGGGCATGGAACGCGGTCTCGTACCGCGCCTGCGTGTGCGCCACGCCAAAGAAATGCCCGCCCGCACCCACTTCGGCGATGGCGTCGAGCGCCAGCGCCCCGGGCGTGGTTTCCGCCAGCACCGGGTCGAAGTAGCGCTGGATCATCTGCAGCACCTCGCAATCCATGACGAACTTCTCGGGCGAGGCGATCAGCCCGCCCTCAAGCCATCCTGCCGCGTGATAGACCAGGTTCGATCCCGATTGAACCGCCGCCCACAGGCTGTTGCAGGTCTCCCACATGGCCTGGGCGTCGGGGATATTCGCGGTGCACACGCCCGAGGACCGCAGCGGCAACCCGTAATACCGCGCCAGCTGCCCCGTCATCTGCGTCGCGCGCATGTATTCGGGGGTTCCGAACGCCGGCGCCCCCGAGCGCATGTCCACGTTCGAGGTGAAGGTCCCGATCGCCACCGGCGCGCCCGGCGCCACGTACTGGATCAGCGCGATGGCGCACAGCGCCTCGGCCAGCGACTGCGCCACGGCGCCCGCCAGCGTCACCGGGGCCATCGCGCCCGCCAGCGTAAACGGCGTGACCACCACCGGCTGCCCGCGCCGGGCCAGCCGCAACGCGCCGTCGATCATGGGGAAGTCATGGCGCAGCGGCGAGACCGAGTTGATGTTGGTGTACATGCGCGGCGCGGCGTCGAACTCATCATGGCTCAGGCCTGCAGCCAGCCGCACCATTTCCATCGCATCCTCGACCCGCTCTGCGCCGAGGCTGTAGGCATGGCAGACCTTGTCGGTCAGGATCAGTTTTTCCGCGATGCAGTCCAGATGCCGGACCGACGGGTGGATATCCACGGGTTCTACTGGATAGCCGCCCGCGACATGAATGCAGTTGAACGCCTGCGTCAGCATCAGGAATTCGCGGAAGGTGGCGAAATCGCCCGAACGCTTGCCGCGCAGCATGTCCCAGCTTGCGGGCGGGGATGAGACGTTGACGAAGGCCAGATGCCTGTCACCGATGCGCACCGCCCGGTCGGGGTTGCGCGGGGTGATGGTGAACGCGCCGGGCGCGCGCGCCAGCATCTCCATGACGAAATCGCCGTCCATGCGCACATTCGCGCCATCAACACGGCACCCAGCCTGCTGGAACAGGGCAAGCGCCTCGTCGTTCAGGAACTCCACCCCGATTTCCGACAGGATATGCAGAGCGCCCTTGTGGATCGCTTCGACCCCTTCGGTGTGCAGGGGCTCTGTCGGGCGGTCGGTGTTCACCGGCACGCGCCAGGGCATCTGGTCCAGCCGGAAGCTGTCGGTCCGGCGGGCATTGCCGTCGCGCCCGCCAGCGCGGCGGCGGCGTTCGGTCGAAGCGGTCTCAGCGCACATCCTGCGGCCCCTTGCGGCGGAATTTTCGCTTCACCCTAGGACCCGTGCGCGCACCCTGACAAGCGGAGTCCAGACAACAGCCGCCGACCGCGCTCGCATCCTGCGGCGCCTCAGTCGGCCCTGAGTGCACGCACCCAGTCGGCGGCCTCGTGCGCATGGATTTCGGCTGCGCGGATATGCCCGTCGAAGCCCTGCGCGATCTCGCGGATCAACCGCTTCGAGCGCACCAGAAGATAGACTTCTCCCGCATAGACCGCCGCACGGGTATAGCCGAACAGCGTCATCGGCGGGGCGAAGCGTTTGCGACCGTCGAACAGATACATGCGAAACGCCGGGTAGAGTTCGTCCACCATATGCGCGATCTGGTCTAGCTGGCGCTGCCGCGCGGGCGCGCCCAGCCCCCTCCAGACCCCGCAGCCGTCGGCGAAAATCTCGAAGGTCTGAAACGGCATGCACATCTCGATGTCGGCCTCGGGCGCGCGCGAAAGGCGCAGGCGTCGCTGGGTCTGGGCCTGCAGGCGGCGCTTTTCCTGTTCGGAGGACTGTGCCTGAAAACTGATGACCTCCGGGGTGCGCATCAAGTCCGGCAGCAGCGCGGGCACATAGCGGATTTTCTGGCCCGTCGCCTCTTCGTGCCAGCGCTCCATGGCGGTGCGGCTTTCCTCGTCCAGCGCGGCTTCGGTCTCGACCGCGTCAAAGCTTTGGGTGACGGTGCCGCTGTCTTCGGACAGCCCGAGCAGCCAGTCGGTCGACACCTGGAACCGCGCCGCGATGGCCAGCAAGGTTTCGGCGCGCGGCAGGCGCGGATCCGGACCGGACAGCAGTTGCGACAGGGCTGAGCGATCAATTCCGATGGCCGCCGCAAACCCCGATTGCGTCAGCCCCGACTGTGCCAGCAACTGCATCAGCCGGGTCCGGAACAGGGCCGAGGATTCGCGCTTGCGCATGGGGAGACCTCGCAACATTTGTGGCGTTCAGTGAACATAATTTTTCATACTCCGCAATCGTTTTGAAAAGTGACGAGAACACTCGCATTGCCGAAATCCGGCTTTGGGGGCACCGTGTCGCGATATACTCGACACATGGAGCACCCACTTGAAGCGGCTTGAATGGCCAACGATCGCGCTTACGCTGTTCTGCTACGGGCTTTGGCTTGTGGCTGGAGCGCTGATCTGGCCCGTGGCGCCGCTTTCGGCTCTGGTACTGATGGCGCTCATGTCCGCCTTGCATTCTTCGCTGGTACACGAGAACCTGCACGGCCACCCCACGCGCAACCGCCGTGTGAACGAGGCGCTGGTTTCGTTGCCCCTGTCGCTGATCTATCCTTACCGCCGCTACAGGACGACGCATCTGGCGCATCACGACGACGCACGCCTCACCGATCCGATCGAAGACCCCGAAAGCTATTACAAGGCACGCTGGGCGCATGACCGCATGCCACGCTGGCTTCAGGTTCTGCTTATGCTCAACAATTCCATGGTCGGACGGATCGTGCTGGGCCCGGTGCTGGGGGCGGCGGGGTTCCTTGCGCAGGAGGCGCGCCTGCTGGTGCTGGGCGCGCGCGGGGTGCGGCGGGCCTGGGCGCTGCATCTGGCCAGCCTGGTGCCAGTGCTGGCGCTGGTCTGGGCTTTCTCCATTCCGCTGTGGCTTTATGTGCTGGGCGTGGTGTGGCCATCGCTGGCGCTCATTTCCATCCGTACCTATGCCGAACACCGCTGGCACGACGCCCCCGAAGGCCGCACGATCATTGTGGAACGCTCGCCGCTGGCGTGGCTGTTCCTGAACAACAACCTCCATATCGTACATCACCAGATGCCGGGCGCACCCTGGTATGCGCTGCCCGGGTTGTATGCGGCGCGGCGCGATTACTGGCATGCGCTCAATCGCGGCTATGTTTATCGCAATTACTGGCAGCTGTTCCGCGCCCATGCGCTAAGCCCGAAGGAACCTGTGGTCCACCCGGTCCTGCATCAGCACCCCGCCCCGCCGCCGCCGGACACTGAACCACCAGCCCCCACCCCGATGGGCGGACAGGCTGCATGACCGCCTGCGCGACCCTGCCCATGTACGACTGGCCGGAGGCCCGCGCCTGCGTCGACGGGTTCTACGCCCGCCTGCGTGCATTGGTGCCGGACCTGCCCGAGGTTCTGAGCCGCCCGCAGACCGAAGCGCAGATTCATGCGCTGTGGCACGATCCCGCGCTGGTGCTGGGGCAGACCTGCTGGGGGCCAATGCAGGCGGGGTTGGCCGCGCATGTGCATGTGCTGGCGCAACCGGGATATGACGATGTCGCTGGCGGGCGCGGCCCGAACTACCGCTCGGCGCTGGTCATGCGCGGGGGCGGCGCCGCCTGCCCGGTGCCCGGGGATGACGGCGCACACCTGCCGCCGGGGTTGGCGGCGCTGCGCCCTGCCATCAACGCTCCACATTCGCTTTCGGGATGCAAGGCGCCCGCGCAGGACATTGGCGATCCGGCGCTTGCCGCGCGCGCGCAGGTAACAGGCAGCCACCGCGCCTCCATCTGCGCGGTGGCGGCGGGCACCGCCGACTTCGCCGCCATCGACTGCCGGTCCTGGGCGCTGGCGCTGATGCACGAGCCCGCAGCGCGCGCGCTCACTGTCACCGGCTGGACCGCTCTGCGCCCCGGCCTGCCCTTCATCACCGCCCGCGCCACACCCCCGACCCTGCGCACTGCGCTTGCACAGGCGCTGGGCCGCCTTGGCGCGCACCCTGTCCCGCAGTCAAGATACGAGGATACCCCATGACCCGCTCCTATCGCGCCATCGTAATCGGCGGCGGTGTCGTCGGTTGTTCGGTGCTGTACCACCTGGCCCGCGCAGGCTGGACCGATGTGCTTCTGATCGAACGGTCCGAACTGACCTCCGGGTCAAGCTGGCACGCGGCCGGCGGGTTCCACACGCTGAATGGCGACCCCAATGTGGCGCGGCTGCAGGCGTATACGGTTTCGCTTTACAAGGAACTCGAGGAACTTTCGGGCCAGTCCTGCGGGCTGCATCTTACCGGCGGCGCAATGCTGGCCGACACCCCCGAGCGGATGGACTTCCTGCGCATGACCCATGCCCGCGGCCGCGCGCTTGGCATGCAGACCGAACTGATAACCCCCTCCGAAGCGCAGGCCATGTTTCCGCTTCTGGACCCACAGCATTTCGTCGGCGCGCTGTGGGACCCGGTCGAAGGACATCTTGATCCCTCGGGCACGACCCACGCCTATGCCAAGGCCGCGCGCAAGCTGGGCGCGCAGATCGAACTGCGCAACCCCGTACGCGAGATCACCCAAGACCCCGACGGCACATGGCATGTCATCACTGAAAACGGCACCTACACCTGCGAGCATGTGGTCAACGCCGCCGGGCTATGGGCGCGCGAGGTCGGGCGCATGGTGGGGCTGGAACTGCCGGTGCTGGCGATGGAGCACATGTACCTGCTGACCGAACCGATGGAGGACGTCGCCGCCTTCAACCGCGAGACGGGGCGTGAGTTGATCGGCGTCATCGACTTCAAGGGTGAGATCTATACCCGCCAGGAACGCGACGGCATCCTGCTGGGCACCTACGAGAAAGCCTGCAAGCCCTGGTCGCCGGTCAGCACGCCCTGGGATTTCGGGCACGAATTGCTGCCCCCCGACCTGGATCGCATCGCGCCCTCGCTCGAAACCGGGTTCCGGCATTTCCCGGCGCTGGAACACGCGGGAATCAAGCAGGTCATCAACGGCCCCTTCACCTTCGCGCCCGATGGCAACCCACTGGTCGGCCCGGTGCCGGGGCTGACCAACTTCTGGTCCGCCTGCGCGGTCATGGCGGGGTTTTCGCAGGGCGGCGGCGTCGGCCTGGTGCTGGCCAACTGGATGACCACAGGCGACCCGGGCCATGACGTGTTCGGCATGGATGTCGCACGCTTCGGCGACTGGGCAAGCCTGCGCTACACCAACGCCAAGGTGCGCGAGAACTATTCGCGCCGCTTCTCCATCCGCTACCCGAACGAGGAACTTCCCGCTGCGCGCCCGCACCTGACGACGCCGCTTTACGATCTGATGCTGCGCGACAATCATGCGGTGATGGGCGACACATGGGGTCTGGAGACACCGCTGTGGTTCGCGCCCACGGCCGCGGCGGCGCACGACATTCATTCCTTCCACCGCTCGAACGATTTCGACCACGTCGGCGCCGAAGTCCGCGCGGTCCGCGCAGGCGTGGGCGTGACCGAGATCGCAAATTTCGCCAAATACGAAATCACCGGCCCGGGGGCCGAAGCCTTCCTCGACCGGCTGATGACCAACCGGATGCCGAAGCAGGGGCGCATCGTGCTGTCGCCCATGCTGAACCACGAGGGCAAGCTGATCGGCGATTTCACCATCGCGCGCGCAGCAAGTGAACGCTTCGTGCTCTGGGGCTCGCTGGCGGCCACGAAATACCACATGCGCTGGTTCGGCTCGCACCTGCCCGGCGATGGCTCGGTCAACGTGCGGCCCTTCGGCATGGGGCTCATGGGCCTGTCCATCGCCGGGCCGAAATCGCGCGCGGTGCTGGCCGCCCTCGTCGATGCCGATGTGTCGAACGCGGCCTTGCGCTTCATGGATTTCCGCGAACTGGACGTGGCGGGCGCGCCCTGCATGGTGGGGCGCATCACCTATACCGGCGATCTGGGCTTTGAGCTCTGGATGCCACCCGAATACCAGCGCCGCGTCTATAGCGCGATCAAGGCCGCAGGCGCGCCCCATGGCATCCGCGATTTCGGGATGCGCGCGCTTCTGTCCATGCGGCTCGAGAAGAACTTCCCAACCTGGTTTGCCGAACTGCGCCCCATCTATGGCCCCTTGGAGGGGGCCATGGAACGCTTCGTCGCCTGGGACAAGCCCGGCTTCATCGGTCGCGACGCCGCCCTGCGCGAACGCGCCACCGGCCCGCGCCTGCGCCGGGTTGCGCTGGTGATCGACGCCGACACCGCCGATGCCATCGCCGACGAACCCATCTGGGCGCGCGTCCCCGAAGACCCCGGCACCATCACCCCGCCCCACGGCCACGGCGCGCCACGCTTCGACGCGCGCGGCACCGCCCTGCCGTTGCCGCACCCGTCGCACAGCGGCGACTGGCGCGTGGTGGGCTGGGTCACCTCGGGCGGCTACGGCCATCATGTGGGCCTCTCGCTCGCGCAGGGCTACATTCCTGCCGAACTTGCCACCCGCAGCGAAACCGGTCTCTTCGCGGTCGAGATCATGGGTCGGCGCCTGCCCGCCCGTCTCGCCCTCGATCCGCCGTTTGACCCCGAGGGTGCCCGTATGCGAAGCTGATTTCATCTTGCCGCAAATACTCGCGCCGCAGG
>SKKS01000443.1 GCA_007123625.1 Paracoccaceae bacterium | reverse complement strand
CGCGAGGTGTGCCAGGGCGGGTGGGTGGGGCACGCCGAGCGGGCGCTTCCCCCGTCTGTGCGGGCGCGCCCTCCCGTCAGCCTCAGAGCCCGGGATAAACCGGGAAGCGGGCGCAGAGCGCGGCAACCTCGGCCTTGACCTTTTCCTCGACCGCGCCGTTGCCATCGGCACCGTTGGCCGCCAGCCCATCCACCACCTCGGTAATCCAGTCGGCAATCTGGCGGAACTCGACCTCGGCAAAGCCGCGGGTGGTGCCCGCAGGCGTGCCCAGCCGCACGCCGGATGTCACCATGGGCTTTTCCGGGTCGAACGGAATACCGTTCTTGTTGCAGGTGATATGCGCCCGGCCCAGTGCCTTTTCGGTGTCATTGCCCTTCACCCCCTTGGGGCGCAGGTCCACCAGCATCACATGCGTGTCGGTGCCGCCGGTGACGATATCCAGCCCGCCCTTGATCAGCTGATCCGAGAGCGCCTGCGCGTTTCTGACCACCTGGGTGGCGTAGTCCTTGAACTCGGGGCGCAGCGCTTCACCGAAGGCCACGGCCTTGGCGGCGATCACATGCATCAGCGGCCCGCCCTGAATGCCGGGGAAAATGGCGGAGTTGAATTTCTTGGCCAATGCCTCGTCATTGGTCAGGATCATTCCGCCGCGCGGCCCGCGCAGGGTCTTGTGCGTGGTGGTGGTTGCCATATGTGCATGCGGGAACGGCGAAGGGTGCACGCCTGCCGCCACAAGCCCGGCGAAGTGCGCCATGTCCACCAACAGATACGCGCCCACCGAATCGGCGATTTCACGAAAGCGGGCGAAATCGATCACCCGCGGAATGGCCGAGCCGCCGGCAATGATGATCTTCGGCTTGTGCTCGGCGGCGAGTGCCGCCGCCTGATCATAGTCGATGCGCTGGTCCTCGCGCTTCACCCCGTAATGCACCGCCTTGAACCACTTGCCCGACTGGTTGACCGATGCCCCGTGGGTCAGGTGCCCCCCCGAGGACAGGTCCATCGCCAGAAACGTGTCGCCCGGCTGCATAAGCGCAGTGAACACGCCCTGATTGGCCTGGCTGCCGGAATTGGGCTGCACATTGGCGAAGCCGACGCCGAACAGTTCGCAAGCGCGCGCAATGGCCAGTTCCTCGGCCAAGTCCACGAACTGGCAGCCGCCGTAATATCGCCGCCCCGGATAGCCTTCGGCGTATTTGTTGGTCATCACCGAGCCTTGGGCTTCCATCACCGCGCGGCTGACGATGTTTTCCGACGCGATCAGCTCGATCTCGTCGCGCTGGCGTCCCAGTTCGTTGCGGATCGCACCGAACAGCTCGGGGTCGCGTGATTCCAGCGCTTCGCTGAAAAAACCGGAATCGCGGTGGGTGATGGTCATGGCAATGTCCTCGCGCGTTGCAGAAAACCTGTGGGTTCTTGGGCTTCGCGTGACATAGCGCATCGGCGCCGGTTCTCAAAGTCGTGAAAACGACGCATCAGAGCGCACCAGGGGCGCACCCTTGCCAAATCCCGCCACAGACGCGACAAGCAGGCAACACCAGTGTTCCCGAGGGTCCTGCATATGGCCACACCCGGCATCGCCTTTGTTGCAAGCCCGGCGCCGCACGCGCAGGAAGCGCTGGGCCATCTGGTGGCACGCCACGGGAACGCCGCACCCGCAGGCGCGGCGTTCATCGTGGCGCTGGGCGGCGACGGCTTCATGCTCCAGACCCTGCACGCGACCCAGCATCTGCCCGCACCGGTTTACGGCATGAACCGGGGTACGATGGGGTTCCTGATGAACAGCTATCGCCCTGACGGGCTGCTGGAGCGGCTGGCGCTGGCCGAACGCGCCACCATCAATCCGTTACGGATGCAGGCCACCACCATCCACGGTAAAAGCTACGAGGCGCTGGCCATCAACGAGGTGTCGCTTCTGCGCGAGGGGCCGCAGGCGGCGAAGCTGCGCATCCATGTGGACGGCCAGCTTCGCATGGAGGAACTGGTCTGCGACGGGGCGCTGGTGGCCACTCCTGCAGGGTCCACGGCCTACAACTACTCGGCGCACGGGCCGATCCTGCCGCTGGGCGCCGGGGCTCTGGCGCTGACGGCGGTGGCGGCGTTCCGACCCCGGCGCTGGCGCGGGGCGCTGGTGCGGATCGATTCCACCATCACGTTCGAGGTCCTTTCGCCCGGCAAGCGCCCTGTGATGGCTGTTGCCGACGGTCGCTCTGTCCGCGACGTGCTGCGGGTCGGGGTGGCGACCGACCACAGTATCGCCCACACCTTGCTGTTTGATCCCGGCCACGGGCTGGATGAGCGGCTGATGCGCGAGCAGTTCAACTAGGGCACACTTGAAAGCCCGCGACCAGGCGTTTCCGGGTCGCAACCACGCCACGGGAACGGGCCGAAGCGCGTCAGCGCGATACTGCCGCGCGTGGCACGTCGGCCGCGTCCGGTTGCCCGCCACACTCGGCCGAGGGCATTGCGCTGGCGGTATCGCGCAACTCGTTCAAGAGCCCAAGAAGCGTCTGCATCCGCTCGCGCCCGAATGCGGCTTCAAGCTGCACATAAGTGACTTCGGACGCTTCGACCACGGTGCGGTGGATCGCGCGCCCTGCATCGGTCAATTCCAGCATGTGGCGACGCGCATCGGCGGTTTCCACCGCGCGGGTCAACCCGCGTGCGGTGAGCGCGCGAAAGATGCGCGTCAGCGACGGCGGCAGGATCACACAGCGTTCGGCCACGGTCTTGGCATCCAGTGGCCCGTCTTCGGCCAGCGCCCGGATCACCCGCCACTGCGGCATGGTCAGGTCGTAGCGGTCGATGTGCGGCTTGAACAGCCGCGTCGATGCTTCGCGCGCGCGAAGAAGCGCTATCGGAAGCGACTGGTCGAACCTGCGCGAGAAGGTCATGGTCGGTACTGACATTTCGGTGCGGTCATTCAACTGTCCGGGCTGCTGCAGGTGCGAAGCTAACACCCCGGGGCAATATTTCCAAATGAAAGCGCCCTGGCAGGGTGGCACAGTTTGCCGCAAGGCATGCGCGCGCTTCCGCCAACGACACCGCAATGGGGGATGGACAGTGCCAACAGATGCATTACACTTGTGAAATATCATGACCTCCCGTGACACGGATTCCAGCATGCCGCCCAGCGATGCCCCCGCTGCGCCCCTGAGCGTGGCCCCAAGCAGGTTCCTTGACCGCACGACGCCGCCGCATGTGGCGACGCTGGTGTTGCTGGCGGGGCTGGCTGCGCTGGCGATGAATGTGTTCCTGCCGTCGCTGCCGTCGATGGCGGCTTATTTCGATACTGACTACAGCGTGATGCAGCTTTCGGTTTCGCTGTATCTGGCGGTGAATGCGGTGATCCAGGTGTTCGTCGGCCCGATCTCGGACCGGCTGGGTCGGCGCCCGGTGCTGCTGTGGTCCATCGGCTTGTTCATTCTGGCGACGCTGGGCACGCTGCTGGCCACCAGTGCGACGGTATTCCTGTTGTTCCGGATGCTGCAGGCGGTGGTGGTTTCGGCGATCGTGCTCAGCCGCGCGGCGATCCGCGATGTGCTGGACGAGGCGGCGGCCGCCTCGCGCATCGGCTATGTGACGATGGGGATGGCGGTGGTGCCGATGATCGCACCCGCGATCGGCGGCCTGCTGGACGAGGTCTTCGGCTGGCGCGGCAGTTTCGTGCTGATGCTGCTGGCCGGGGTGGCGGTGCTGGCACTGACCTGGGCCGATCTGGGGGAAACCAAGGCCCGCAGCTCCGCCGGTTTGCGCAGCCAGTTCGCGGAATTGCCCGAACTGATGACCTCGCGCCGGTTCTGGGGGTATTGCATTACGGCGACGCTGGCCTCGGGAGCGTTCTTTGCCTATCTCGGCGGGGCGCCGTTTGTGGGGGCGCAGGTGTTCGGGCTGTCACCTGCGGCGCTGGGGCTCTATTTCGGGGCGCCCGCCATAGGCTACGCCTTCGGCAACTTCCTGTCGGGGCGCTATTCGATGCGAATCGGGGTGGACCGGATGGTGTTGATCGGCTGCCTGATCTGTCTGGGCGGGATCAGCGTGATGATTGCCTTTTTCGCGTTCGGTGCGCAGCTGCCGTCGGTGTTCTTCGGCTTCTTCATCTTCGTGGGCGTCGGCAACGGCATGGTACTGCCCAACGCGACCTCGGGGATGATGTCGGTGCGTCCGCATCTTGCAGGCACCGCAAGCGGCATCGGCGGCGCGATCATGATCGGGGGCGGAGCGGGGGTTTCGGCGCTGGCGGGCGCGTTGCTGAGCCCCGAAAGCGGCGCCGCGCCGCTGCTGGCACTGCTTCTGGTCACGTCCGCGCTGTCGGTGGTGTCGATCCTTTATGTCATGCGACGGCGGCGCGAAATCGGCGCTTGACCGGTGGGGACAGGGTTTGCAAACTTTGGGTCAGGTGTTTTCAAACCGGGATCCGCGCCATGCCGTCCAAGAAGCTCTATGCCGGTGCCAAGCTGCGCGAGACCCGCACACAACTGGCCCTGACGCAAAAGGAATTCGCCGCGCGGCTGGGCATTTCGCTGCCGTATCTCAACCAGATGGAAAACAACAACCGCCCGCTGTCCACAGCGGTCGTGCTGGCGCTGGCGCGCGAATTCGGCATGGACGTGACCGAGCTTTCGGCCGGGGACAGCGAGCGACTGGTCAGCGACCTGCGCGAGGCATTTGCCGACCCGCTGTTCGCCACCGCCACCCCTGCGGCGCCTGACCTCCGCCTGGTGGCGGCTAACGCGCCGGGGTTTGCGCGGGCGTTCCTCGACCTGCACCGCGCGTATCGGCAAAGCCACGAACGCCTTGCCTCGCTTGACGAGGCGCTGGGCCACGAAGGGACCACGCTGCGGGCCTCGCCCTGGGAAGAGGTACGCGATTTCTTCCATTACTGCGACAATTACATCGACGCCGTCGACCGCGCCGCCGAGCATTTTGCCACGAACGGGCGCGGCGACATCCTGCAGCGCGCAGCCGAAAAGCTCCGCACGCTCGGGGTGGACCTGCGCGAGGACCCCGACGCGCCGCTGCGCAGCTTCGATCCCGCGCGGGGCGAATTGCGCCTGTCAACCCGCAGCGCCCGCCCCACGCAGCGGTTCCAGGTCCTGCACCAGCTGGCGCTGATCGCCCAGAACGACCTGCTGGAGGCTACGCTGGATCTGGCGCGCTTTCACAGCGATGCTGCGCGCGACATCGCCAAGATCGGGCTGGCCAATTATTTCGCCGGGGCGGCGCTGATGCCCTATACGGCGTTCCTGAGGGCCGCGCAGGAAACGCGCCACGACCTGGAGCAGCTTGCCGACCGCTTCGGCGCGTCGATCGAACAGGTGGCACACCGCCTGTCGACGCTCCAACGTCCGGGCGCCAAGGGGGTGCCGTTCTTCTTTGTCCGGGTCGATCAGGCGGGCACCATCACCAAGCGCCATTCGGCCACGCGGCTGCAATTCGCCCGCTTCGGCGGGTCCTGTCCGCTGTGGAACGTGCATCGCGCATTTGAGACCCCGGGCCGGTTCTTGCGGCAGCTGGCCGAAACCCCGGACGGCGTGCGCTATTTCTGCCTTGCCCGAGCAGTGACAAAGCCCGGCGGGGCGTTTCGCGCGCCGGTGCGGCGCTATGCCATCGGGCTGGGATGCGAAATCGGCTGGGCCGAAGCCCTGGTCTATGCCGACGACATGGATCTGAGCCGTCCGCAGGCATTCGAACCCATCGGCATCTCGTGTCGCATCTGCGAGCGCACGGACTGTCACCAGCGGTCGGTTCCGCCACTGGAGCGGCAGTTGAGCGTCGATCACAATCGTCGGGGCCTGCTGCCTTATGCCATTACGCGCTGAGCGCGCCCTTGTTGCTTGTGCCGTATCAGGTATGATCCCCCGAAAAACGTGTGGCACGAGCAGCAGGAGCCGCCAGAATGCGAAATACATCGATGCAGATGACCCGACGCGCGGTCGGTCTTGGACTTGCGACCACGATGCTTTCGGCCTGCATGGGCGGTGGCATCCCCGGCGCCCCCGCCATCACCAGCCGCCGCCCCACCGAGGACCCTTCGATGCGCCCTATCTCCAACGCCGCCTTTGACGCCTGGCTGGCACAGTATCGCGCCCGCGCACGGTCGCGCGGGATCACTGATGCCACGCTGGACCGGGCGCTGCGCGGAGCGGGGTTCATCCCCGGCGTGGTCGAGCGCGACCGCAACCAGGCTGAGTTCCGCCGCACGCTCGAAGATTACCTGGCGCTTGTCGCGTCCGAGGCACGCGTGACGGAAGGCCGCGCTGCAGCGCGCCAATACGCCGGTGTGCTGTCCGAGATCGAGGCACGCTACGGCGTCGAATCGCATGTGGTCGCGTCCATCTGGGGCGTCGAAAGCCGCTATGGCCAGCGGCGCGGGGATATTCCGGTTGTTTCAGCCACGGCCACGCTGGCCTTTGACGGGCGGCGTGGGCAGATGTTCGAAAGCCAGCTGACCGCAGCGCTGCGCATCCTGCAAAACGGCGACACCACGCCCGAGCGCATGGTCGGAAGCTGGGCGGGCGCCATGGGGCACACGCAGTTTATTCCCACCACCTTTGTCGAATACGCAGTGGATTTTCGCGGTGACGGGCGGCGCGATATCTGGTCGGACGATCCCACCGATGCGCTGGCCTCGGCGGCGGCGTATCTGTCGCGGATGGGCTGGCGGCGCGGTCAGCCCTGGGGGTTCGAGGTGCGCCTGCCGCAAGGGTTCCCCGCCAGCGCGCTGGGTCGTGGCAGCACCCGGTCGCGCGACGCCTGGGCGGGTTTGGGCGTAACCCGCGCCGATGGCGGCGCGCTGCCGGATCATGGCCCGGCGTCGGTCATCGCGCCCATGGGTATCGGGGCGCCGACGTTCATGACCTTCGCCAATTTCACCACCATTACGCGCTACAACAATTCGGAAAACTACGTCATTGGCGTCGGGTATCTGGCGGACCGCATTCGCGGCGGCGGGCCGCTGCGCACGCCCTTCCCGCCCGACCGTCACGGGCTGAGTCAGGATGACCGGCTGGAGTTGCAGCGGCGGCTGAACGCGGCAGGCTTTGACGCGGGCGAGCCCGACGGCGTGCTGGGCGCGCGGACCGAGAGCGCGATCAGCGCCTTCCAGCGTAGCCGCGGCATGTCCGAGACCGGCACCCCCTCGCCCGCGCTACTGAACGCCTTGCGGGGTCGGACGTGAGGATCGCGACCTTCAACATCAACGGGATCAAGGCCCGGGCAGGCGCGCTGGCGCGCTGGCTGGACGACGTGCAACCCGATGTAGCCGTGCTGCAGGAGATCAAGTCAACCGACGAGACCTTCCCCCGCGAGCTGATCGAGGAGCGCGGCTACAACCTGGAAACCCACGGGCAGAAGGGCTTCAACGGCGT
>SKKS01000067.1 GCA_007123625.1 Paracoccaceae bacterium | reverse complement strand
TGTAGCCCAGATCGTTGGCCGCCACCGCCTTGGCGCCGCGCTCCAGCAGATGCGCGCCTGCGGGCACCTGCGCCTGCGGGTCGCGGGGGCGCACCCCCACCAGCCGCAACCCGTCCGGTGTGTTCAACCCCTCGCGCCGCGACAGCACCGCGCCGATGCTGTCCTTCTTGTCGCTGACCATCCGGCCCAACCCAAGATCGCGCGCCGTGGTCTGGCCATTCAGCTCGTTGCCCGCCGCATGGCCCTTCTCGATACGCATGACGCCCAGCGCCTCGGTTCCATAGGGGGTTACGTCGAATTCGGCGCCTTCGGCCATGATCCGGCGGATCAGCGCATCCCCATAGCGGGTGGGCACGGCGATTTCATAAGCCAGCTCCCCGGAGAACGAGATCCGGAACAACCGCGCGCGGCAGCCACCACACACGGTGATCGCGGCGCAGGCCATGAAAGGGAACGCTTCATTCGAGATGTCGAAACCGGGGTCCACGATCTTTTGCAACAGGTTGCGCGCGTTCGGCCCGGCCACGGCGAACTGCGCCCAGGCTTCGGTGGTCGAAATCAGTTGCACATCCATGCCCGGCCAAAGGCACTGGCGCGCGAATTCCATGTGGCGGAACACCGGCACGGCATTGGCGGTGGTGGTGGTGACGACGAAATGATCCGTCGCAAGCCGCGCGGCGGTGCCGTCATCGAACACGATCCCGTCCTCGCGCAGCATCAGCCCATAGCGCACGCGGCCTACCGCCAGCTTGGCAAACCCGTTGCAATAGATGCGATTCAGGAATTCCGCCGCATCCGCGCCCTGCACATCGATCTTGCCCAGTGTGGTCACATCGCAAACCCCGGCCGAGGCGCGCGTGGCCAGAACCTCGCGGTCCACACTTTCGCGCCAGGTCTTTTCGCCCGGACGCGGGAACCATTGCGCGCGCAGCCACATGCCGGCTTCGACGAACACCGCGCCCTGCTCGGTGGCCCATTTATGGCTGGGTGTGTGGCGGGTGGGCCGGAAATCGCGCCCCGTCGAACGCCCCGCCAGCACGCCCATGGCAACCGGTGTATAGGGCGGGCGGAACATGGTGGTACCGGTGTCGGCAATGCTCTGGCCGGTCAGTTCCGCCATCACCGCCAGCCCGCTCATGTTCGAGGTCTTGCCCTGGTCGGTGGCCATGCCCAGCGTGGTGTAACGCTTTAGGTGCTCGACCGAACGAAAGCCTTCCTGATGGGCAAGGGTCACGTCCTTGACGGTCACATCGTTCTGGAAATCAAGCCAGGCGCGCTTGTCCCCCGCCACATGCCAGAAGGGGGTGATGCGGGCAGGCGCATCTTCGGCCTGCGGCAGGTCGGGCGCGGTGACCCGCCGCCCAAGATGTTCCAGCGCAGACACGGCACCCGTCGCCCCGCCCGCAAGCGCGGCATGGGTGCTGAATGCACCCGCAGCGGCGCCCGCAACACTCATCCCCGGCGGCAAGTCGCCCGCAGGCACGAAAGCGGCGATATTCGCGTCCCACGCGGGCCGCCCGCGCTGATGGCAGGTCAGCGCCACATTCGGGTTCCAGCCGCCGGAAACCCCCAGCGCGCCGACCTCGATCTTGCGGGTTTGCCCGTTCGACACCCGCACCGTGACCGTGGCCAGCCCCAGCCGCCCGGCGCTGTCGGTCACCGTTGCCCCGGCAAACACCTCGACCCCGGAGAGCGACGGCGCATCGACGCGCGTGTCGATCAGCGCCACAACCTTGGCACCGCGCGCCAGCAGGTCGGCGGCAGTGCGGTGGCCATCATCGTTGTTGGTAAAGACCGCGACCTTGGACGACGGCGACACCGCCCATCGGTTGGCATAGGCCCGCAAGGCACCGGCGGTCATGATGCCGGGTCGGTCGTTGTTGGCGAATGCGATGGGGCGTTCGATCGCACCCGCACACAGCAGCGCCCGCTTCGAATAGATCCGCCACAGGACCTGGCGCGGCTTGCCCTCTGCCGGGACAGCCAAATGATCCGAGACCCGCTCGACCGCGCCGTAGATCCCGTGATCAAAGGCACCGAAAACCGTGGTGCGTGACAGCAGCCGCACATTCGGCAGGCTGGAAAGCTCGGCCACCACCTGCGCCGCCCAGTCCGCACCAGGGGTGTCGGCAATGGTGAAGGTCTCGGCGTTCAGCCGCCCGCCCATGCGGAAATCCTCGTCCGCAAGAATCACGCCCGCGCCCGCCCGACCCGCCGTCAGCGCCGCCATCAGACCCGCAGGCCCGGCGCCGATGACCAGCAAATCGCAATGCAGGAAACCCTTGTCATAGGGGTCCGGGTCGGGCTTTGTGGTGATCGACCCCAATCCGGCGGCACGGCGGATGATCGGCTCATAAATTTTTTCCCAGAACCCCGCGGGCCACATGAAGGTCTTGTAGTAGAACCCCGCCGTCAGGAAATTCGACAGCCGGTCGTTGATCGCCAACGCATCGAACCGCAGGTTGGGCCAGGCGTTCTGCGACCGGGCTTGCAACCCGTCAAACAGCTCGGCCGTGGTGGCGCGGGTGTTGGGCTCCTGCCGCCCGCCCGTGCGCAGTTCCATCAGCGCGTTGGGTTCCTCACTGCCTGCGGTCAACACCCCGCGCGGGCGGTGGTACTTGAACGACCGCCCCATCAGCCGCACGCCATTTGCCAGCAACGCCGAAGCCAGCGTATCACCCGGATAGCCCCTGTAGCGCACCCCGTCGAAGCTGAATCCGATGGCCCCGGTACGATCGATCTGGCCGCCTTCCCTGAACCTCATGTGCCGCGCCCCCCTGCCCGCGCCACATCGCGCGCCAGTTCGACCTGCACGATCGCGTGCGTCACGGTGTTGCGGGTGACCACCAGCCAGGACCGGTCGCCCTGTTCGTGGAACCACAGCTCTCGGTGCACCCCTGCCGGGTTGTCGCGCAGATACGCGTAGTCGAAGAAGGCCACATGCGCTTCCTCGGCCATCCCGTCAGGGCGGTCGATCAGGCGGGCATCGCCCTTGTAGACGAATTCCTGTGCGTCGCAGGGGCCCAGAAGCGGGTGGTCGATGATCATGGCAGTCCCCGCAAGCGCTGCGCCGGGATATGGCGCTGTGTTTGAGTATTTCCGGCAAGATGAAGCATGGTGGCTCTCAATGCAGATTGGGCTGCGCGCCCATGCCTTTTTCATCGATCATGCGCCCCCGCTCGAACCGGTCGAAGCGATAGGCGGTGGCGGTGGGGTGCGGCGTGTCGGTGGCCAGCAAATGCGCGAAACACCACCCCGAGGCCGGCGTGGCCTTGAACCCGCCATAGCACCAGCCGCCGTTGAAATAGAGCCCGCACACATGGGTGCGGTCGATGATGGGGGATCCGTCCATGCTCATGTCCATGATCCCGCCCCAAAGCCGCAACAAGCGCACGCGGCCAAGGCCGGGAAACAGCGCCATGCCGCCTTCGGCCACGTCCTCGATCACGGGCAGGTTGCCGCGCTGGGCGTAGGAGTTGTAGCCGTCGATGTCGCCGCCAAAGACCAGACCGCCCTTGTCGGACTGGCTGCAATAGAAATGACCGGCCCCGAAGGTGATGACACCGGGCAGCACAGGTTTCAGCCCTTCGGAGACAAAGGCCTGCAGCACATGGCTTTCGATCGGCAGGCGCATGCCCGCGTGCGCCATGACGCGCGAGGAGCTGCCCGCGACCGCGACCCCCACCTTGCCCGCACCGATGAACCCGCGCGAGGTTTCCACGCCCACGCAGGTGCCGGTCTCGATGCGAAAGCCCGTGACCTCGCAATTCTGGATGATGTCGACGCCGCGCTGATCCGCGCCGCGCGCATAACCCCAGGCGACCGCGTCATGGCGCACGGTGCCGCCACGCCGCTGCGCCAGTCCGCCCTTTATGGGAAATCGCGCGTCGTTGAAGTTCAGGAACGGGTATTCGCGGCGGATCTGGGCGGGGCTCAGCAATTCGGCATCGGCGCCGTTCAGGATCATGGCGTTGCCGCGCCGGACAAAGGCGTCGCGCTGGGCGTCCGTGTGGATCAGGTTGAGGATACCGCGCTGGCTGACCATGGCGTTGTAGTTGAAATCCTGCTCCAGCCCCTCCCACAACTTGAGCGAGAATTCGTAGAACGGCTCGTTTCCTTCGAGCAGGTAGTTCGAGCGGATGATGGTGGTGTTGCGCCCGACATTGCCGCCACCGATCCAGCCCTTTTCCAGCACCGCGACCTTGTGCTGGCGGAACT
The DNA here is from genome assembly GCA_007123625.1 of Paracoccaceae bacterium. Lineage (GTDB taxonomy): Bacteria > Pseudomonadota > Alphaproteobacteria > Rhodobacterales > Rhodobacteraceae > Rhabdonatronobacter. The sequence goes on along the minus strand of SKKS01000067.1, from coordinate 3,163 downwards.
GCCGGGCAAGGTAATAGGCCGTGGCCAGCCCGTGCCCGCCGCCGCCGACAATAACGATGTCGTAGTGTGGCTTGGGCGCGGGGGCGCGCCATGCAGGCTTCCAGCCCTTGTGGCCGGTCAATGCCTCCTTGAGGACGCGAAAACCCGAATAGCGCATGCGTGGCACTCCCCGTGGCACTACCTGTCCGGGGTCTGATACCTGATCGCATGCGCCAGGCGGGTGCGGAATCGGACAAAGGCCTGTCCGAATTCGACATGGCCCATGATTTCCTGCCTGTGATTTCCTGCGTGCGCCTTCGCGGGTGCGGGCTCAGGCGTTCGGAGCCTTCGTGACCGACACCGGGGCAAAGGACTGCCCGGCGTGGTGCAGCGTTTCGGTGCCGTGGTTGAACCAGAACCGCAGGCCGGGCGTGTCGCGCAGGCGCAACGCGGCGGGCAGGTCCATCGTTGCAATCCCGTGTTCGGCACACAGGCCGCGCAGGATGTCGCGCAAGGTGGGATCGTCGGGCCAGCCGGCAAGATAGCGCACCGCGCCGTCGCCCATCATCGCCGCAGTGCCATCCGCGCGGCGCAGCGAAGCAAGGGCGGTGCCTGCGATATCCTCGGCCCAGTGCACGAAACGGCCGCCCCCCTCCAGCGGGACAGACACCCCGGGCGGAAGGCTTTCGACGCGACTCACGCAGGCGTCCAGCCCCGGAAGCGCAGGTGGCAGGGGCAGGGGAATCCGGAAATCGGGTGTACTGGCGTTGGCGCGCGGGCCGAACAGAACCGTTCCCCCGCATCCGGGCAACGCCGCGCGCATGGCGGCCGCAAGCGTGAACAGGCCCGGCGCCAGCACCAGTTTCCATTGCGACAGATCCGGCGCGTCGGGGGGCAGGATGTCGATGTTCAGGCCCAGGCGCCGCAACGCGCGATACCAGGCAAAGACCAACCGGAAATAGTCGAAATCGGCACCTTGTGGCTGCGCCGCCCAGGCCCAGGCACTTTCATAGTCGAAAACCAGCGCCACATCGCCCGGGCAGCACCCCGCCTTGGGCGCCTGCGGCAGGTCGCGGGCCACAGCCATGGCTTCGGCCAACCCCGGCGCGGGCGCGCTGTCGGGGCGCAGAAGACCCGCGTGCATCTGCTCCTGCCCGAAGGGCGCCTGCCGCCAGCGGAAATAGCACACCGCCTCGGCGCCGTGGGCAAAAGCCTCCCATGTCCACAAACGCACCATGCCTGGAAGGGGCGCGGGGTTCCAGGGCGCCCAGTTCACCGGCCCCGGCTGTTGTTCCATCACCCACCAGCGCCCCCGCCCCACCGAACGATAAAGGTCGTGGTGAAACGCCTGAAAATCCGGGTCGCCCTGTCGCAGGAAGGCGGTCTTGTGCGCGGCGTCGGCTTCCAGCCGGTCGGAAAGGAACCCGATGGGGTAGCTGTCCCAGCTGGCGATATCCAGATCCGCGCCGACCTTGTAGTGGTCGAAATCCGTGATCCGGCCCATATAGTTGTGCGCGACGGGCGCACGGGTGTGGCGTCGCAGGATTTCGACCTGCGCGCGGTTGAAGGCGACCACCTGTTCGGACGCATAGCGGCGGAAGTCCAGCACATGCGCGGGGTTGGGTTCGGTCACGGTCAGGTTGGGCAGGTCGATCTCGTCGAAGCTGCGGTATTCCATCGACCAGAAGACATTGCCCCAGGCGCGGTTAAGCGCCTGCGGGCTTTGGTACTTCTGCGCCAGCCAGTCCCGGAAGCCGGTGCGCGCGGCGTCCGAATAACTGAGCACCGTATCATGGCAGCCGTATTCGTTGTCCGTCTGCCAGGCGGCAACATGGGGGTTTGCGCCGTATCGGTCGGCAAGCAGGCCGACAATGCGGCAGCATTCGTCCAGATACCCGCGATGGCTGAAACAATAGTGCCGTCGCGCGCCGAACTTGCGCGGCTGGCCCATGGGATCAAGCGCCAGCATGTCGGGGTGGCGTGCAAGCATCCAGCGCGGCGGGGTCGCGGTCGGCGTGCCCAGAACCACCTTCATTCCCGCGCCCCCCAGCACCGCGATCGCCCGGTCGAGCCAGTCGAAATCAAGGCGCCCTGGCTCGGGCTCCAGCCGGGACCACGCGAATTCGCCGATCCGCACCCAGGTCAGCCCGGCCTCGACCATGCGGCGGGCATCCTCGGGCCAGATGTCCTCGGGCCAGTGTTCGGGATAGTAGCAAGTGCCAAGGCTGCGCTGCATGTCCGACCTTGTCCCCGGAGCTGCGGTTGCGGTTTAAGTGTTTCAGGCAAGAAATTGATTACAGCAGCACGCGGTGTTCCGCCTGCCCCCGCCCGATACCGCGCACGCAGAAGGTCGCCCCGTCAAGTGCGTGCGGATTTTGGCGGCCCTCGCGGGCGGTGGTGCAATAAAGATCGCGCAACCCGGGTCCGCCGAAGGCCGGGCACGATGTGTGCGGCGCGGGAACAGTGACGGCCTGCAGGAACGTACCGTCGGGGCCATGGGCCGCCACCCGGCCTGCGCCCCATTGCGCAACCCACAGGGTTCCTGCCGCGTCGAAGACCGCACCGTCGGGGTTGAGTTCGTCCGCGCGCAGGTCGATGAAAGGCACGGGCTGGCCTGCAGGCCAGCCTTGGGCATCGAGCGGCACACGCTGGATAATGCGCGTTGGTGTGTCGGTGAAGCACGCGCTGCGCCCATCCGGCGCGAAGCATATGGCGTTCGGAATCGAAATGCCGGAAAACAGGCGGCGCAATTCGCCCTCGTGCCAGCGCCAGATGCTGCCCGCGCCTTTTTGGTGACGCTTGCTCATGGTGCCGATCCAGAACCCCCCTTGCGGATCGGCGCGGCCATCGTTCGAACGGGTCGTGGCGGTGTCGGCCTCGAGCGCGCAGAGGGTCCGCAGTGTGCCATCGCGCAGGTCGAACACCGCCAGCCGCGTTTCCGAAGCCATGAGCATCCGGTCGCGGTCGATCCACCCGGCGGCGGAGACCATTTCGTCGAAGGTCCAGCTTTGCGCCAACGCATGCAGCGTGCTGGCCGTGATGTCGAACCAGAAGAATTCGGCGCGTTCCGGGTGCCAGAAGGCGCCTTCGCCCAGTTCGCAGCGGGTTGCGTTGAGGGGTGTCATTGCGCTGCGTCCCATGCTGTCACGATCCCTTGCGCGCGGGCGGAAACCTCGGCCACGGT
>SKKS01000242.1 GCA_007123625.1 Paracoccaceae bacterium | reverse complement strand
AGGCGTTCACGGCAGCGGCGCGGGCGCGTTGCGTCAACTGCGCCTGCAGGTCGAAGCGGGGCGCGCGTTCAGCGGCCAGCGCCTGCGCATACTCCAGCCATGCAGGCGCCCCTTGCGCCACCGTCACCGCAGCCGCTGCCAGCGCCAGCCCGTCGGCCCCCGCGCCGGACTGGCGCGCCGCGCGGGCACGCGCCAGCAACGTGTCCGTGCTGTCCTGCCCGGCGCTGTGCTCCAATGCCAGCCCTTGGGCATAGTCCCAGGCCGCAGCGATGTCGGATTGGGTCAGGAACCCCGCGCGGTCGCGCGCCTCTCCCGCCGCCTGCAACGCATCGCGCCCGGTGACACGCACAAGACCCGAGACCGCGCCCTCGTAGACTTCGGAAATGCGAATGGTGTGTTTCGGAAAACACGCACCGTTGCGGGCGTTGAAGGTAAAGCCCGCACAGTCGTCCTGCGCCAGGCACGCCGCCTGACAGGCCCCGAGCGTGGTGTTGAACAGCGGCACCAGATCGCCACCCGGGAAATCGACGCCGCGCTGGGTGGTGATGAACCGCTCTGGCAGCGGCGCGTCCTGCGCGGCGGCGGGAAGCGTTGCGACCAGCAGCGGCAGAACAGTCAGAACGGCACACAGAATGGGGCGCATGGAAACCTCGTGAGAAATGTACCAGCGCCGGAGCGGGTGCGCAGCGGCGCCACCAGAAATCGAATCGGCCAGATGCCCGGGGGAACGGATCGCCAGCGTCACGCAATTAAAGCGCTGTTCATCCCTGCGGGTCAATATCGCGCCGCCGGAGGACCGGCCAGCATACGGAGCGACAGGCGGTATGGGACTTGCGGAACGACTGTTGATCGAACGGCGCGCACGGCTTCGCGCCGAACAGCGCCTGATCCAGACCGAACGCGAACTGCGCCAGATGAACGAGCTTCTGCATGCCCATTCGCTCGAACTTTCGGGCCAGATCATCACTCAACGCAGCCTGATCGACCATGCCAGGATGAAGGCCACCGAGATCGAAGGCCAGAAGGAAGAGGTCACGCGCACCCTGGAACAGACCGCCGAGGCCGTGGACATTGCCGAAGAGCGCCTTCACCACGGCATCGACGCCATGAGCGATGGCTTCGCCATCTTCTGCGCCGAACGCAGACTTGTAATCGCCAACCGCGCCTATCTGCGGCCATTTCGCGATTCTCCCGCCGTCTGCATCGGTGTCAGCTATCGTCGCATTCTGGAAATCTGCGCCAACGAAGGGGTGGCGAATATCGGTGATCAGGACCCAGCCGAATGGATCGCCATGATGGAAGCACGCTGGCACGACGACGCGATACCGGAACAGGTGATGCATTTCACCATGGGAATCAGCGTGCGCCTGATCGAACGGCGCGCGCGCAATGGCGATGTGGTGACGCTGGGGCGCAACATCACCCGCACGCTGGAGCATCAGGCCGCCCTGCGCGAGGCCCGCGAACGCGCCGAGGTCGCCAATCGTGCCAAGTCCGCCTTTCTTGCAAACATGAGCCATGAAATCCGCACGCCCATGAACGGTGTCGTCGGCATGGCCGACCTCCTGTGCGGCACAGAACTGAGCGACGACCAGCGCCTGTTCGCCGAAACCATCCGCTCGTCGGGCGAAGCGTTGCTTGCCATCATCAACGATGTGCTGGACTACTCCAAGATCGAGGCCGACAAGCTGTCGCTGCGCCCCGAGGCCTTTGACCTGGAGCGCTGCATCCATGATGTCCTCACGCTGCTGCAACCCGATGCCTTCCGGCGCGGTATCGACCTGATCCTTGACTACGATATGTTCGTGCCCAGCCGTTTCGTGGCCGATCCGGGGCGCATGCGGCAGGTCCTGACCAATCTTGTGGGCAACGCGGTCAAGTTCACCGACGCGGGGCATGTGCTGGTCCGCGTCGTCGGCATGGGCGTCGAGGACGCGACCACGCGCCTGCATGTGACGGTCGAGGACACTGGCATCGGCATCAGCCCCGAAAACCTGGATCGTGTTTTCGGAGAGTTCAACCAGGTCGAGGACGCCAGCAACCGCCGGTTCGAAGGCACCGGACTGGGCCTGTCGATCACGAAAAGCCTGATCGAATGCATGGGCGGCAAGGTCTGGGTCGATTCCGAATTGGGGCGCGGATCCTGTTTCGGCTTCGCCGTCGCGCTTCCGTCGGTGACCGGCCCCGAACCGCAGTCCCCCGAACGCGATCCCGCTGCGCTGTCCCTCGGCCGGGTGATGATCGTCGATGCGGGTCGCGTCAATCGCGGCATCCTCGAGCGCCAGCTGACCACGATGGCCAGCGATCTGACGACATGCGCAACCGGGGCCGAGGCGTTGGCACGTCTGACCACGCACGCGGCGCCGGATGTGGTGATCATCGCGCAGGATCTGGTGGATATCTCGGCCATCGACCTTGCAGAACAGGTACGCGCCCACGGCTGCCCGGCCCCGATGCTGCTGATGACCACCAACCCCGGCGCCCTGGGCGAAGCTGCCCGCAGCGGCCTCTTCGCGGCACTGGTACGCAAGCCGGTGCTGCGCACGGAGCTGCTGGACCGGCTGAAAGCGCTGCACGCGGGGGAAGCAGCGGGCGCCGCGTCCTCATCCCCTGCCCCACCGTCCGCGGCGGATACCGGTGCCCAAGCGCACCTGGCGAAAAAGTCGACGCGCCGCCCGAAGCCCGACGCGCCCGCCGACGATGGCGCGCCGGAGCGTCCATCGAAACGTCCGACCACCCGCGCCCCGGCCCCGAGAAAGACGCGCAAGGCACCTGCGCGCAAACAGTCTGATGCCCCGACCTCGCCAGAGCCCGGAGCCGATCCAATTGCGCGCGCGACCGCACGCACGGGCAAAGGCGAAGCATCCATGAAGGTGGTTGGCGCGGTGACAGGTCGTGGCGCGGACTCGGCGCAAACCACAATGCGTAACGCAGGCAAAGATCTGGGCACGGGCGCGCTTAGGGACACCCCGCCGGATGCGGCACCCAAGCCTGCAAACCAGATGAACGACCACCAGCGTGCTGTCCCGGACACGGATCGCGCCACGTCGATGACACAGCGCGATCCGCAGCAAACGGCACCGCCGCCCGAATCCGCCGATGTCGGCTTCAGGCTCCGGCTGCTGTCAGCCGAAGACAACCGGACCAACCGCATGGTGTTCGGGCAGATGGTGGCCGGGCTGGATATCGATCTTGAATTCGCCTGCAACGGCCGCGAGGCGGTCGCGATGTTCCAGCGGTTCCGTCCCCATGTCGTGTTCATGGACGTGTCCATGCCCGAAATGGATGGACGCGAGGCCACGCGCCAGATCCGTGCGCTGCCGGGCGGGGACGCCGTACCGATCATCGCGCTGACAGCCCACGCCATGCCCGGCGACGCTGACGAGATCATGCAGAGCGGCATGAGCGACTACATGACGAAACCCCTGCGCAAGCAGGTCATCCTGGACATGATCGCAAAGCACACCCCCGCAGGCGCAAGGCCGGTCGAGCCGAAGCATGACGCCTCCGGGTTGCCGGGTTGAACGGTACCGGCGCGCGCGCAGCTTTGCAGGCGTGCGGGTCCGGCGAAAACCCCCATTGAAACATGGATGCGCAGGTGCGCGCGGGTCTCGACAGATCGCGCAGAATCGGCATCATGGTGCCATGACCGCCACCGCATCGCACCCGTTTCTGGACCACCCCCGCCCGCTGGCCATCGCGCACAGGGGCGGGGCGCTCGAAGTCGAGGAAAACACCCTGCCCGCCTTCCTGCATGCGGTCGGGCTGGGTTACAGCCATGTGGAGCTTGATGTGCACGCCACCACCGACGGTCAGGTTGTGGTCCATCATGATGACACGCTGGCGCGCATGTTCAACGATCCCCGCCCGATCGCAGCGCTGGACTGGGCAACGCTGCGGGCACTGCGCACGAAAGGCGGCGCCGCGGTGCCGCTCCTGTCAGAGGTGCTGGAGTCCTTCCCCCGCCTGCATGTGGCGATCGAGGCAAAGTCCGACGCGGTTGTGGACCCATTGGCGGCGCTTCTGGAGAGGATGAAGGTTCTGGACCGCGTTTGTGTTGGCGCGTTCGCGCCCGACCGCACACGCCGATTGCGCGCAGCACTTGGCCCGACGCTGTGCTGGTCGCCCGCGCATGCGGGTGTTGCGCGGTTGTGGTTGGCGGGCCTTGGGCTGCCGGTGCTGCAGGGCACTCCGTTTCCGGTGGTGCAGGTACCGGTGCGCCACAAGGGCATCCCCGTGGTGACATCGCGTCTGGTTCGGGCGGCGCATGCGCGCGGCATACAGGTTCAGGTCTGGACCGTGAACGAAGGCGCCGAGATGACGCGCCTGCTGGACATGGGTGTGGATGCCATCATGACCGATCGCCCGACGTTCCTGCGCGATATCATGACGAAGCGCGGAGAATGGCCTGCGGCCTGAGACTGCGGTTCACCCCCAAAGGCACGGTTGGCAGCGCAGCCGGGCAGCGCCACGACAAGTTGTGGATCCCGTCCGGTTTCGTGACTCCGGTCGCGCCTGCGGTCCCTTCGGGGGCAACCGGTGGTGCACACCGCGTGCCGGAGAACGCAACCCGGAGCCGCCCCCTCTTGCATCCGGCGGCGCTTCGGCGTTTGCTGGGCGCGAAAGGACTGCCCATGAGCAAAAGCCTCAAACGCGTGCGTGCGGCGCTCGAAGCCGCCGGAATCACGCCCGAGATTCGCGAGCCCGGAGAAACCCGCACCGCCGAAATGGCGGCCGCCGCCGTCGGCTGCGCGCTGGATCAGATCGTCAAGTCGATCATCCTTCAAGGTGCCGACAGCGGGCGCATCCGCTTGTTTCTGGCGGCAGGCGGCAACCGTATCGATGCGGCGCGTGCCTCGGAACTGGCGGGCGAGGCGCTGGTGCGCGCCGATGCGGCCGCGGTGCGCACGGCGACCGGGTTCGCCATCGGCGGTGTGGCCCCGGTGGGGCATCTGACGCCAAGCCCGACATGGGCCGATCCGCGCCTGATGGACTTCGCGCAGGTCTGGGCCGCGGCAGGGACGCCGCGCCATGTCTTTGCCATCGCCCCCGCGCGCCTTGTGGCGCTGGCCGGAGCGACCGTTGCGGAGTTCACTGAATGAGCCTTCCTGACCCCGAACTGTTTCCCGAATTCTATGCCGATGTGCCGCTCAAGCGCGCGCTGGCCTGGCTGATCGACACGGTCATTACCTTGCTGCTGACGCTTGTCGCTGTCGTGATGACCCTGTTCATCGGGGCCTTCATCTTTCCGGTCCTGTTCGCGGCGGTCAGCATCGGCTACCGCACCGTGACCCTGTCACGCTATGGCGCCACTTTCGGGATGATGGTGACCGGCCTGCGCTGGCGCCATCTGGACGGGCGCGCGCCCGACCCTGCGACGGCGGCGATCTACAGCGTGCTGCATGCGGGGATCATGCTGTTCGTCATCACGCAGATCGGCTCGATCGTGACCATTCTGGTCACCCCTTACCGACAGGGGCTTCATGATCTGGCGCTGGGGACGACCATGCTCAACCGTCCGGCAACGACGTGATTCCGCGCTTGGCGAAGGCTGCGCCGGTTGCTAGGCTGTCATGATCGACAGACGGAGCGTTTTCTGGACATGCGCCACACCCTGCCCATTGCGCCGCAATTCTATGTGACGGCCCCGCAACCCTGCCCGTATCTGGCCGGGCGGATGGAGCGCAAGCTTTTCACCGCGTTGCAGGGTGAACATGCTACGGCCATGAACGACACCTTGTCGAAGCAAGGGTTTCGTCGGTCGCAGAACGTGCTGTACCGCCCGTCCTGTGCGGAATGTTCGGCCTGTCTGTCGGCGCGGATCCGCGTGGCCGATTTCACGCCGCGCCGGTCCATGCGGCGGATCATTCAGCGCAACCGCGACCTGCGGCGCGAAGCCACCAGTCCCTGGGCGACCGAAGCCCAGTTCGATCTGTTCCGCCGCTATCTGGACAGCCGCCACGCCGATGGCGGCATGGCCGATATGGATGTGTTCGAATTCGCCGCGATGATCGAGGAAACGCCGGTACGGTCGCGGGTGATCGAATACACGACGCCGGCGCAACACGGGGGTCGCTCGTTGGCGGCGGTCTGCCTGACCGATGTGCTCGATGACGGGCTGAGCCTGGTCTATTCCTTCTTCGATCCGGAACGCGCCCGCGACAGTCTGGGCACCTACATGATTCTGGATCATGTCGCACTTGCGCACGAAGCCGGTCTGCCGTTCGTTTATCTGGGCTACTGGGTGCCCGGCAGCCCCAAGATGGACTACAAGGCGCGCTTTAACGCGCTTGAGCTGTATCATCAGGGTGAATGGCGCCAACTGGACACCCCGGAAGCGTTCGAGGACACCACACACCCGCTGTCAGTGCCACCCATCGCCGAGCAGGTGGCCCGCATCACCCTGCCCGAATCGATGCCCGCATCGGTGCGCATTCCGACCCGCCGTCGCCCCGGCCCCGCCAAGGATTGACCCCACAAGACGCGTGGTCACCGTGTTTGGACGAGCCGACAGGCATTGCGCAGGTGCGGCATCGGGCCATGTTCGCCGCCCGCCATGCCGTAGTCGTGGTGAACGGTCTGGAAACACTGATGGCGGATATCAACCGATCGACAGCACAAGCTTGTGTAATTCTGGTGACAAAACGCGACATCTGTGGTGCAATGCGAGGACCATGCATTCATTAAAGGAGGACGCTAATGTCACTGCACGCGCACATCGAGGAACTCCGCAGGAAGCATGAACGACTGTCCGAAGAGGTGGAAGTTGCGCAACGGACTCCGTCCGCCGACCCTCATCGGATTGCCGAGATGAAAAAACAGAAACTGCGCCTGAAGGAAGAGATCCATCGACTGGCGCCGACCTGAGCGTTCGGACATGCGCGGCACAAGCAAAGTGAACCGCTCAATGATCCACTATTGAAACGTTGCAGTTGTTCGAAAACATGAAAAACGGCCCGCGCGTGCGGGCCGTCATTTTTTTCAGTCTCGTCGACAATCAAGCGAAGAATTGCGCACCGTTGGCCGAGATCGTCGCGCCGTTGATGAAGCTTGCATCGTCCGCAACAAGGAAGGTCACGCAGCGCGCGATCTCTTCTGGTTCGCCCAGGCGCCCTGCGGGAATCCCGGCGATGATGGTTTCGCGCACCTTCTCGGGAACGGCCATGACCATTTCGGTGGCGATGTAGCCGGGGCAGATCGCGTTCGCGGTGATTCCGGCCCGCGCGCCTTCCTGCGCGAGCGACCTGACGATGCCAATGTCGCCGGCCTTGGTTGCGGCGTAATTCACCTGCGCGAACTGGCCCTTCTGCCCGTTGACCGACGAGATCACCACCACGCGCCCGAACTTCCGCTCGCGCATGCCGGGCCAGATCGGGTGGATGGTGTTGAAGACGCCGGT
>SKKS01000012.1 GCA_007123625.1 Paracoccaceae bacterium | reverse complement strand
GTCAGGCATCACAGTCCAGGCGCCACACCCCCAAGCCAGGCGTCGATCAGCGCGGCCACCGCCCCGGCGTGAGTCATCGGCGCCATGTGCCCGGCCTCTGGAACCTGAACCACCTGCGCATGCGGCAACCGCGCCGCCAACCCGGCGATGATCGCTGCAATCACCGGGGGTGACCGGGTGCCGTGCAACATCAGAACGGGCGCCGCGCAGGTCTCCAGCCGCCCGGGCGCCAGCAGACCGGCGCAGTCCTCGGTCAGCGCGGGCGCAGTGGCGACGATCAGCGGCATCTGCGCCGCAATCCGCGCGCGCACCGGGCCGGGCATGGCCGCAAAGGGCGTCCCCTCCCCCCAGCGCGCGACAAACGCCGCGACCGCCCCTGCGTGATCGCCACGTGCCATTGCGTCGCGGAACGGGCGCTCGTCGCGCAGGTGCGCGTCATGGCGCGGGTCGCCGCGCGCGGCAGCAAAGAGCACCGGCTCGAACAGCACCAGCGCGCCCACCCGTGGGCCCTGCTCCAGCGCCAGCCGCAACGCCACCGTCGCGCCGAACGAATGCCCGATCACCAGCGCCGGGCGCGCGGGTGCAATGGCGACAAGGTGCGCCGCAGCCTGAGCACTCACCAGATCATGATAGTCGCCTGCGCCGTCCCAGTCGGGCGCGCGACCGTGCCCCGGCTGGTCGAAAGCCAGCGCATCAAGCGGGGTGCGCAGCGTCGCCATCAGCGGACCCCAGCCGCCGCTGTGACCCAGCGAGCAATGCAACAACAGCGCCGGATGCGCGCCGGGCGTACCGAACCGGGTGACCGCGCTCAGGCGTCCACCCCCAGATGCGCCGCCAGCATGTCCAGTCGATCCTGGCCCCAGAATTTCTCGTCCTCGACAACGAAGAAGGGGAAGCCGAACACCCCTTCGGCCACCGCTTGTGCAAGATTGCGGCCATAGGTTTCGGCACCCACAAGCATGCCGGAATGCACCAGCCCCGGATCGAACCCCGCCGCCGACAGGCAGTCGCGGATCACCGCGTCCTCGGCGATGTCGCGCTCTTCCTCCCAGCAGGCGCGGGTCAACCCTTGCAGCAACACCGCCATATCGCCGCCGCCTGCCGCCTGCGCCGCGATCAGCGCATAGGACGCGGGCGCAGGGTTGGGCGGAAAATGGCGCGGCTTCAGCACCATCGGCAGGCCATGATGCGCAGCCCAGCGGCGCAGTTCCTGCATCCGGTAGTCGCGGCGGCTTTCATGACGCTGCGACAGCACCAGTCCACCCGTCCGCTGGAACAGCGCCGCCGGATCGACCGGCAAATAGCGCAATTCCAGCCCGGCAGCGGCGGCGATCCGCGCCGGGCGGTCCCCGGACATGTGCACCCAAGGCGATGCCGGCGTCAGGTAATAGTCGATATGTGGCATGGTCCCCCGCAACATGAATTGTGCTGCAACCGCCCCGTTGAAGCGGCACGGCAGCCTTGAAACTCTGGGACAGGGTGGTAAGCGGTGTCAACCTGCCGAATCCCGCCACCAGGCCCCGCACGCCGTCCCGCGCCCCTCCGCCCCCAGCCACCCCGAGGACCCAATGCCCGCCACCAGCGAACCCAAGCTCATCTCCGGCAACGCCAACCGCGCGCTTTCCCGCGCCATCGCCCGGCGCATGTCGATGCACCGCGGCATGACTGTTGATCTGGTAGATGCGCGGGTTGAGCGCTTCAGCGACCAGGAGGTGTTCGTCGAGGTCTATGAGAACGTGCGCGGCGAGGACATGTTCATCATACAGTCGACTTCGAACCCGGCCAATGACAACCTGATGGAGCTTCTGATCATCGCAGACGCGCTCAAACGCTCGTCGGCGGCGCGGATCACGGCGGTGATCCCCTATTTCGGCTATGCAAGGCAGGACCGGCGCACCAAGGCGCGCACGCCGATTTCCGCCAAGCTGGTGGCCAACATGATCACCCAGGCGGGGATCGAGCGGATCCTGACGCTGGACCTACACGCGGCCCAGATCCAGGGGTTCTTCGACATTCCGGTGGATAACCTGTATGCCGCACCGATCTTCGCGATGGATGTGGCGCATCATTTCAACGGGCGGCTGCAGGATGTCACGATCGTGTCGCCCGATGTCGGCGGCGTGGCGCGGGCGCGGGAGCTGGCAAAGCGGGTCGGCTGCGCGCTGGCGATCGTGGACAAACGGCGCGAGAAACCGGGCGAGGTGGCCGAAATGACCGTGATCGGCGATGTCTCGGGCAAGACCTGCGTCATCGTCGATGACATCTGCGACACCGCCGGGACGCTGTGCAAGGCCGCCGAAGTGCTGCGCGAGGCCGGCGCGACCGAGGTCCACAGCTACATCACGCATGGCGTGCTGTCCGGTCCGGCGGTCGAACGGATCACGAATTCGGTCATGAAGTCGCTGGTCATCACCGATTCCATCGAACCCAGCCCCGAGGTGAAGGCCGCGCCCAACATCAGGATCGTGCCGACCGCGCCCCTTTTCGCGCAGGCGATCCTGAACACCTGGGGCGGGACGTCGGTCTCGTCATTGTTCGACCAGGACACGCTGATCCCGATCTACGAATGGCTCTATCACCGCGAAGTGTGATCCCGGCGGCGGCGCGGTTTCCGTTTGGGCGCAGTTTCGATCCCGGGCAGCGCCCTCCAGTGCCCCGTGATCCCCCGCATGTCGCGTGCGCGTCCCGGGCCTTCGCCGCCAGGACATGCAAAGTGGCAGGGGCTGGCGTGCAAGAAGCCCAGACCAACATGCGCTACACGCCCGGGTGAGCGACGGGCGCATTCGACGCACTTCCTCTCCCCGCAAGTCTGCCACTGCGACCACAGGAGCAGCGCCCGCACGTCGCGGGGTGGATGGGTGGGCGCGGCTTCCGGGCACTTTGTGACGTCCCTACCGTGAAACGGAGTTCCCGGTCCCGGCCCACACACCTGCCATCCCTGCCCCCTCCGCAAACTGTTGGCGCGCAGGCCTCAGCGCAAGGAATCCTCGTCCGAGGCCGACCGCCGACGACGATCCGACGGGGGCAACGAATCGCGGGAGTCGAAATCGTTGATGTCGCGCCGTGTCGCACGGCGCCGGGCATGCCAGCGCGACAGCCCCAGCCAGGCCACCAGCCCGACTGCGGCCCAGACCAGCGCCTGCCAGACCACGGGCAGCCCCGGCACCAGCCAGACCACCACCCCCGCCGCAACGGCGCCGATCGCGAAGCCCAGCGCGACATAGACGGTGGTCATGATCTCGACCACCAGGAACACCACCGCGATGATGCCCCAGATGCTCCAGTCCGGCAGGTCGAACAGTCCCATGGCCTAGAATTCCTTAAGTATCGCCGCGGCCTCGCGGAAGGCGTTCGACGGCCCGCCGGGCAGCATGATCAGCTTGGCGTTGTCGGACTTCGTCAACCCCTCCAGCGCTTCGACCTGCATGCGCGCGGTCTGGAAGACGAGCGCCTCGCGCGCGTTCTCGCCGACCAGCGAGTCCGCGATCATGCGGTTGGCCTCGGCGTTGGCTTCGGCGATGGCGCGAATGGCGTCGGCGCGGCGTTGGGCCTCGTACAGCTCGCCATCGGCATTGAGCTCGGCGGCGCGGCGCATGCCCTCGGCGCGGGTGATCGCAGCGCGGCGCTCGCGCTCGGCGGCCAGCACCTCGGCCATGGCTTTCTGCGTTGTCTCGTTCAGGCGCACATCGGTGATTTCCGACCGCGAGATACGGATACCATAGGTCTGGCCCGCATCCTCAAGCGCTTCAAGCAACGCCACGTTCAGCGATCCGCGGTCCGACTGCACCTGATCCAGCTCCACCTTGCCCAGTTCGGAACGCACCAGGGACTGCACCAGCCCGATCACCAGGCTGTCGATGTTGTTGACCCGAAACACTGCCGCCTCGGGGTTTTCGATGCGATAGACCACCAGAAGCTGGCAGCCGAACACCACGTTGTCGGCGGACACCACCTCGAGCGAGATGTCGTTGAGCACCTGGTCATTGACCGGCACCTTCGCATGCACCTTGTCGAAGAAGGGAACGATCACGTTCACGCCCGCATCCAGCGTCCGGTGGTAGGCGCCAAGCCGGGTGATCACGAAGTTTTCGGACTGCGGCACGATCTTGAGGCCCATCAGGACCACGACCACCAGCAGCACGACAATTGCGAGAATCAGTTCCATGAAAAGCCCCTTCGTCCGGTATCCTGCACGCGCAAAGGTGAGCGATCCGTTACCCGAAAGCAATCGGCTTCGGGCCTGTCACTCCGGGTTGCCCCCCGCCTGGACCCTTGCCCGGTGCCGGGTTCGCCCCGGCGCGGGGCGGGTTTCAGAACGCGTCCTTGCGGCGGCGGATCTCGGCGAAGACTGCAAGGTCCGGGGCACCGTCCATATCAACGGCGGCCTTCACCTCGGGCAGGTGCGCGCGCATGTAGGGATTGAGCCGGATATCTTCGGCCAGCGTGACGCCTACGGTCGGGTGGCCCTTGTCGGCCAACAGCGGCAACTCGGCCCTGCGCGCGTCCAGTGCAGCCGCATCGGGGGCACAGGTGGCGGCAAAGGCAAGGTTGGCAGCCGCGTAGTCATGGCCGCTGCAGATCCGCGTGTCCCCGGGCAGGCGCATGAAGCGGGCGATGGTGTCGAACATCTGTTGCGCCGTGCCCTCGAACAGGCGCCCGCAGCCATGTACCATCAGGCTGTCGCCTGAAAACAGCGCCGCGCGCGCGGGCAGGTGAAAGGCGATATGCCCGACCGTGTGGCCCGGGGCATCGAACACAGCGAAATCGCCCACTGCGGTTTCGATTACGTCGCCGGGCGCAACCTGTCGGTCCAGCGGAGGCAGCCGGTGCGCATCGGCCGCCGCCCCGATCACCTGCAACCCGGGGTTTGCGTCGCGCAGCGCGTTGGTTCCTTCGATGTGATCGTCATGGTGATGGGTGAGCAGCAGATGCGTAAGCGTCCAGTTCCGACGCGCGAGCACCTCCAGAATCGGCCCGGCCTCGGGCGCGTCAACCAGGACAGTCTCGCCAGAATCCGCGTCATGCATCAGATAGGCGTAATTGTCCGCACGGCAGCGAATGATTGTGACATCGTCATTTGTGTGCATCGAACGACCCCTTCTTGCGTTTGCCGACAGTTGTGCAAGGCTAGGGAAATGCGACGAGGGCTTCAATGCACCACGATGTCACCGACCTGAGAGATTTCTACTACACCACCGCACTGGGCCGCACGGCGCAGAAGGCGGTGCGCGACCAGATCACCACGTTGTGGTCGGATGCGCGGGGGCTGACGGTCGCGGGCTACGGATTTCCGGCGCCGATGCTGCGACCGTTCCTGGAACGGGCGCGGCGTGTTGTCGCACTGATGCCGGGGCCGCAGGGCGTGATGCACTGGCCGGCCGAGATGGACAACCATTCGGTGCTGGTCGAGGAGTCGCGCTGGCCTCTGGCCACCGACAGCGTGGACCGCTTGCTGGTGATGCATGGGCTGGAAGGCACCGACCGCCCGGCGGCGGTGCTGGAGGAGTGCGCCCGCGTTCTGTCACCGGGTGGGCAGGCGCTGTTCGTGCTGCCAAACCGTTCAGGCATGTGGGCGCGGCGCGACGGCACGCCCTTCGCGCTGGGCCGCCCCTATTCGCTGTCGCAGATCGAAGGGCTGCTTTCCGCCCACGGCTTCGTCGCCGAAAACCATATGGCAGCCTTGTTCTTTCCGCCGCGCAACACCCCGTTCTGGCTTCGAACCGCCATGATTGTTGAGCGCGCGGGCCGCAGGCTGTCGCGGTATTATGCCGGTGGCGTGCTGCTGGTGCAGGCGCGGCTGGACCGTCCAGCGCCGACCCGCCCGGGCCTGCGCGAAGCGGTGCGCAAGCCGCTGCGTGTGCTGGACGGGATGACCCAGCCCGGCGGCGCCCGCCCCGCGCTGCGGCGCGAGAGCCTGCCGCCGACCCAAGGCGGCCACCTTCCGGACAGTTGACGCACACCCGGCGCGATTCCACAGAATCACCCTGCGCCCTGGCGCGGCGCCCACGGGAACGGAGCGCACGCCCTGACGGCAGCACTGCGCGGTGGCATCTGCTTTCGCCGCGACTTCTGCCAATGTCCCTGCGGCTCCATGCTGCAATGCGGCAAAGCTGCGACAACGCTCCTCGCCTGTGTGTCACATGACAGTGACCTTCGCTGTTGCGGGAACCGGGACGCTCTGCTAAACCCGCGCCGATTTGGATTGCCACGACAATCCTTGCTTTTCTGTCACCGACACCCGCATGCGGGCCGGCGACCCCAGATATCGGAAGGGTGGACGTGTCTGAACCTGCTTCGATCTCCTCAGGCATAGCGATGCGCTATGCGACGGCGGTATTTGAGCTTTCCAAGGAAGATAACGCGCTGGCCACGCTGGAAAAGGATGTCGAAACAATCGACTCCGCACTGGCCGAGAGCGCTGATCTCCGCGACCTCATCGCCTCGCCAGTGTATTCCCGCGCCGATCAGACCCGCGCCGTCGCGGCATTGGGCGACAGGATGGGCCTGTCGCGTAACGTGACCGGCACACTTGGGCTGATGGCCAGCAAGCGCCGCCTTTTCGCGCTGCCGCAGATGCTGGCCGCGCTGCGCAGGCTGATTGCCGAGGAGAAAGGCGAAGTCACCGCCGAGGTTACCGCTGCGCGTGCACTGGACGCCGGGCAGAAGGCTGCGCTTGCAGAAACGCTCAAGGGGCGTATTGGCAAGGATGTGAAACTCAAACTGGCTGTCGATGAAACCCTCATCGGTGGTCTTGTTGTCAAGGTGGGCTCCCGGATGATCGATACCTCGATCCGCTCGAAGCTCGCGGCACTTCAGAATTCAATGAAAGAGGTCGGATAAATGGGTATCCAAGCAGCTGAGATCTCTGCGATCCTCAAGGAGCAGATCAAGAACTTCGGCCACGAGGTCGAAGTCGCCGAAGTGGGCCGCGTGCTGTCGGTCGGCGACGGGATCGCCCGTGTCCACGGCCTGGACAAGGTGCAGGCCGGGGAGATGGTCGAATTCCCCGGTGGCATCCGCGGCATGGCGCTGAACCTTGAAGCAGACAACGTCGGGATCGTGATCTTCGGCGACGACCGCTCCATCAAGGAAGGCGATGTCGTCAAGCGTACCAAGTCCATCGTGGACGTGCCCGCAGGCGAGGCGCTGCTGGGCCGGGTCGTGGACGGCCTGGGCAACCCCATCGACGGCAAGGGTCCGATCGAGACCAGCGAGCGCCGCATCGCCGACGTCAAGGCGCCGGGCATCATTCCCCGGAAATCGGTGCATGAGCCCATGGCAACCGGCCTGAAATCCGTGGATGCCATGATCCCGATTGGCCGCGGCCAGCGCGAACTGATCATCGGCGACCGCCAGACCGGCAAGACGGCGGTGGCTCTGGACACCATCCTGAACCAGAAAAGCTATAACGAAG
>SKKS01000205.1 GCA_007123625.1 Paracoccaceae bacterium | reverse complement strand
GTGGGAAACGCAGGCCCCACGCCCGGTGGCTGGCTGCCGCTCAGCACCACCGGCCCCGCGTTGGCCGCAGCGCGGATGATGGCGTCCAGCGCCGCATCCTCCAGCGCTTCGGTCCAGTCGGGGCCGGGCAGCACGAAGCGGAACTGTTGCCCGTCGGGGTCGTTCACGGTCAGGCTTTCGCGGGTTTCGCCGGGCAGGTCGAACGCCACCACCGCCGACACCTCGCGTTCCAGGAGTGCGCGGTGTTGCGTCCCGACCGCACCGCCCCAAGCGACGAACGCGCGCGTATCTCCGCCCAGCCGCGCGATGACACGGCTGACATTCACCCCGCCCCCACCCGGTTCGCGCACAACGCCCTGCAGGCGCAGCTTGGGTCCGGGCACCACGCTGGCGCACTCCGCGGTCAGGTCCAGCGCGGGGTTCAGGGTCACGGTCAGAACAGCAGCCATCGAGCGGTCTCTTGCAACGGGTTGTGCCGCGCCACCCTGTCACGGCCACGGGAGAGCGGCAAGCGTGCGACCCTTTCCTTTCCGCCCGCCTGAGCATATAGCCTGTCGCGGCAGCACGAAGGAGCCCGGACCGATGCAAGGCAGCGCAAACCTCAACCTCATGATCAAGGCCGCCCGCAAGGCCGCGCGCTCGCTGGTCAAGGACTTCCGCGAGGTCGAGAACCTGCAGGTATCGTCCAAATCGGCCGGAGACTTCGTCAGCCGCGCCGATATCGCCGCCGAGCGGATCATCCGCGAGGAACTGATGACCGGGCGCCCGACCTATGGTTGGCTGGGCGAGGAAACGGGCGAGACACCGGGCACCGATCCGACCCGCCGCTGGATCGTCGATCCGCTGGACGGCACGACGAATTTCCTGCACGGATTGCCGCACTGGGCGGTTTCGATCGCGCTGGAACACAAGGGCAGGATCATCTCGGCCGTTGTCTTTGACCCGGCCAAGGACGAGATGTTCATCGCCGAAAAAGGCCTCGGCGCGTTCATGAACGACCGCCGCCTGCGGGTGTCGGACCGGCACAAGATGTCCGAATGCATCTTTGCCACCGGGGTGCCCTCCGGCGCGAAGCGCACCCTGCCTGCGATGCTGCATGATCTGGCCGCACTAATGCCCGCCACGGCGGGCGTGCGGCGCTGGGGCGCGGCGGCGCTGGATCTGGCCTATGTAGCCGCCGGTCGGGTGGACGGGTTCTGGGAGCGCGAACTGAACGCGTGGGACATTGCCGCCGGGCTGTTGCTGGTGCAGGAAGCCGGTGGGCTGATCCAGGGGTTGCGCGACGGTGACGATCCAATAGAGAAGGGCGCGCTTATCGCCGCCAACGCCAAGGTCTTCGAAAGTTTCGCCGAAACGCTGCGCACCCGGAACGGCTGAACCGACTTCTGGCACGCCTGAAGGCCCCGGCGTGCGCAACGCGCCTGAGGCTGGCGATGGAATCAGTGGCGCGGCGGCGGGGGCTTTCCGCTTTCCGGATCGGGTTGCGACACACCCTTGAACACCGCCTTGAACGGCAGCGCCCAGATTACCCCCAGTACAAGATACACCACCAGTTCCACCCAGAACGGCGGGCGGTCGAACAGCGCAATCACGTTCACGGCGACCACGACATAAAGCGGCAGGCCGATCAACAGGATCAGCAACGACAGGCGACGGCGGGCTTTGTAGCTGAGTTCCATCAGTCTGCGTACGGGTCCGTTACAAGGATTGTGTCTTCGCGCTCGGGTGAGGTGGAGAGTAGCGCGACCGGGCAGCCGATCAACTCCTCGACCCGGCGGACATACTTGATGGCGGCTGCAGGCAGGTCGGCCCAGCTGCGCGCGCCTTCGGTCGATTCCGACCAGCCGGGCATTTCCTCGTACAGCGGCACGCAGCGCGCCTGTGCGTCCGAGGCCGTGGGCAGGTGGTCCAGCACCTCGCCGTCCAGATCGTAGCCGGTACAGATGCGCAGGGTCTCGAACCCGTCAAGAACATCGAGCTTGGTCAGCGCGATCCCGTTCACCCCCGAGGTCACGCAGGTCTGGCGCACCAGCACGGCATCGAACCACCCGCAGCGGCGCTTGCGCCCGGTGGTGGTGCCGAATTCATGGCCCCGCTCGCCCAGCCTCTGACCGTCGGCGTCATCCAGTTCGGTTGGAAACGGCCCCTCGCCCACGCGGGTGGTATAGGCCTTGACGATTCCCAGCACATAATCGATGGCGCCCGGCCCCATCCCGGTGCCGGTGGCCGCCTGCCCTGCAATCACGTTGGACGAGGTCACATAAGGGTAGGTGCCGAAATCCACGTCCAGCAGCGCACCCTGCGCCCCTTCGAACAGGATGCGCTTGCCCGCGCGGCGGTTCTCGTTCAGCACTTTCCAGACCGGCGCCGCGAAGCGCAGGATCTCGGGGGCGATGTCCAGCAGGCTTTGCAGCAGCGCGTCGCGGTCGATCTCGGGCATGCCCAGCCCGGCGCGCAGCGCGTTGTGATGCACCAGCGCACGGTCGATGCGGGTTTCCAGCGTGGCGCGGTCGCCAAGGTCGGCGACTCGGATCACCCGGCGACCGACCTTGTCCTCATAGGCCGGGCCGATGCCGCGCCCGGTGGTGCCGATCTTGGCCACGGTGGTCTGACCCTCGCGGGCGCGGTCCAGTTCGCCATGAAAGGGCAGGATCAGCGGCGTGTTCTCGGCGATCATCAGCGTTTCGGGCGTGATCTCGACTCCTTGCGCGCGAATGATCTCGATCTCGGAGAGCAGGTGCCACGGGTCCAGCACCACGCCGTTGCCGATCACCGAAAGCTTGCCGCCGCGCACCACGCCCGAAGGCAGCGCATGCAGCTTGTAGACCTTGCCGTCGATGACCAGCGTGTGCCCGGCATTGTGACCGCCCTGGAACCGCGCCACCACATCGGCGCGCTCGCACAGCCAGTCCACGATCTTGCCCTTGCCCTCGTCGCCCCATTGCGCGCCGACAACCACCACATTGGCCATATCTGTCAGGCTCCCTGCCTAGTCTTGAACCGCCGGGCGCCAAACACCCCGGAGCGGTATAGCGGGCAGCGCGCGGCGGGGAAACCGGAAATGCGGTCAGCCGACAACAGCACCGGTGCCCACGCACTTGCACCCGGGCACCGGCGCCGGGTTACCCCCCTGCAGGCGCCGCGGAAAGCGCGCCCGGCTCCGGTCCGTCCGCGCGGCGTTCCAGAGTTTCCAGCCTTTCGTCAAGCGTGCGCCCCATGCTGTCATCGATCCACGCGCGGAACACGAGATTCGCCGGATAGCTGCGCACCTGGTCGATCACCTCGACCCGGCGGTGGCGGCCCTGATCCATGATGCGCAGATCATAGGTGCCGGAGTCAAAGCCCGAAGACGGGTCCGCCGTCAGGATCGCCCAGTCGAATCTGATCCGGTTCGGCGGATCAGGCAGGCGGACCATCTGATGCTGTTCAAGCGTGCTGATCTCGGTGTCGCGCACGACCACGCGCCGGTGTGGCTGGCCGGGATGGAGTTCTTCGAAGGCGATGGTCTTGTCGCGGTCTGCCAGCTTGTCCTTGTAAGGCGGCGCGCCGACCAGCCCGTCCCACAGGACCGTCTGCGGCAGGCGCGATGTGCCCGCATAGCGTGCCTTTGGCCCACGAATGGCGGGGAACGTGAACACACGCCCGGAATAGACAAGGTCGGCAAGGACAAAAACTGCCAGCGCCGCCGGAAGCTGCCACGGCTGATCCCGCATGGCGGACAGGCCGACCAACCGGAGTGTCGGATCATGGAACGCGACGACCGCGCTCAGCAGGCTCAGGATCGCCAGCACCTCGACCCCATTGCGCAGCGCGGGCAGCAACAGTGCGGCAAGCAAGGCCAGCACCATCACCACCAACACCGCGACCATGCCATTCAGATACGGCACAACTGTCATCAAAAGCGAAGGGTTCACCGCATAGGCCAGCATGATCTGGCTGAGAAACATCACCGCCCCGCCGAACACCGCGCGGCGGCGTTCGCGCCACAGCTTGCGGCGCATCTTGCGCAGGAAATGTATCAGGGCGTTCATGGCGCCTTCCTATCTTTGATTTCCTCAATTCCCAGCGCCGGGCGCAGGCTGAAATGTTGCTTCTATCCCGGCGCAGCCACCGCAAGCGCGGCCGGTGCCCCGTCGGCCCGGCGTTCAAGCAATTCAAGCTTGCGGTCCAGTTCGCGGCCGAAATGATCGTCCAGCCAACCACGCAGAACGAAATTGGCCGGAAAGGCCCGGGCAGAGGAAGCGCCAGTCACCCGCCGTTTCCGGCCTGTATCGATGATTCGCAGATCATAGATGCCGGTGTCATGGCCGGTGTTCGGCGCCGCATTGAGCGCCTGCCACCGAAAGCGGAGATGATGCGGCGGATCGCAGACTTCGACGAACTGGTATTCCTCGATAATGCCCCGATCGCCAAAGCGCGACACGAAGCGCCGGTGCGGCGCGCCGGGCTCCAACGCTTCGAAGGCAACGATGATGTCGCGGTCGGCCAGCCGGTCCAGATGCGGTGGTGTCCCGGCCAGCCCGTCCCACAGCACCGGGGCAGTCAGGCGCGAGACCCCGGCAAACCGCCCCTTCGGTGCGCGCATCAGCGGGAAACGGAACAATTGTCCCTCGTATGCCAGTGCAAGCAGGGCCAGCGCGACAAGCACCCAGACCAGAGCGCGCGGTTGGGCGGTTAGATACCAGATGCTGAACCGGAAGGACGGGTCGATGAAGGTCACGCATGTGGCGCCGAGGGCAAGGACACAAAACACCTCGGCCACGAATCGCATCGCAGGCAGGACCAGTGCGACCACAACGATCAGCAGCCCGATCGCCAGCGCCGCTATCAGTGCGCGCAGCGCCGGAACCGCCGACCAAAGGAGTTCGGGCGCAAGCGCAAGGCACAGGACATATTGGGTCAGGACCATCAGCGCGGCGCAAACCAGCATTCGGCGGCGCTCACGCCACAACCTGCGGCGTATCTTGCGCTGGAAATGTGAAATGGCATTCATTGAAATCACTCCGGCAATCGCGTGGCTGCAGACTGCGCGGCGAAATTGACACGATCGGGGCCAGATCGGGGCCAGTAAGGGGCAAGAACCGCCAGATAGCGCGGGAATGCCGGTTCCCTTGAACGAGGGGTTGCGGGCTGCGCGCGCAGGGCATAGATAGGCCGCAACGCGAAAACGGGCCCGAACTGATGCAAAATGTCGTCCTGATTGTCCATCTCTTGCTGGCGCTGTCGCTGACCGGCGTGGTGCTGTTGCAGCGCTCCGAAGGCGGCGGGCTGGGCATTGGTGGCGGTGGTGGCCCACAAGCCAGCCGTCCGCCCCTGACCGGGCTGGCCAAGATGACCTGGGTGCTGGCAATCGCGTTCATCATCACTTCGCTGACGTTGACGGTCATTGCCGCGCAGCAAAGCACGACCACGTCGGTTCTGGACCGGCTGGGTGTGCCGACGCCGGCACCGGCCACGGCGCCCGCCCTGCCCGATGCCGACGGATTGCTGCCGCCGCCGGTCGGGGACGAGCCACTGACACCGCCGCGCGCCGACTGATCCAGAGTTTCTACGCCTTACCGATCTTCCGGGTGCGCGCTGCGCCCGGCCGGACCTTTGGCGGGTTGCGCATCGGGCGGGATTGGCGTAAAGGTCGCACCCCGTGATGGTCGCTGGCGCGAAGGCCGCTGAACCGACGAAACGCACGGGAGACCCCACTCATGGCGCGATACGTTTTCATCACCGGCGGTGTGGTGTCCTCGCTTGGAAAGGGGCTTGCCTCGGCAGCGCTGGGCGCGCTGCTGCAGGCGCGCGGGTTCAGCGTTCGGTTGCGCAAGCTTGATCCGTATCTGAACGTCGATCCCGGCACCATGTCGCCGTTCGAGCATGGCGAGGTCTTTGTCACTGACGACGGCGCGGAGACCGACCTCGACCTTGGCCACTACGAACGCTTCACAGGCGTGCCCGCGCGCAAGACCGATTCGATCAGTTCGGGCCGTATCTACATGAACGTGCTGGAAAAGGAGCGGCGCGGCGAATACCTGGGCAAGACGATCCAAGTAATTCCCCACGTCACAAATGAAATCAAGGACTTCCTTGCCATCGGCGGGGAAGAGGTCGATTTCATGCTGTGCGAGATCGGCGGCACTGTGGGCGATATCGAGGGGCTGCCGTTCTTCGAGGCGATCCGCCAGTTCGCCCATGAGCGCCCGCGCGGGCAATGCATCTTCATGCACCTGACGCTCTTGCCGTGGCTTGCGGCATCGGGCGAATTGAAGACCAAGCCCACCCAGCACTCGGTGAAGGAATTGCGCTCGATCGGGATTGCGCCCGATGTGCTGGTCTGCCGATCGGAACACCCCATCCCCGAAAAGGAACGCGCCAAGATCGCGCTGTTCTGCAACGTCCGCCCCGATGCCGTGATCCCCGCCTATGACCTGAAATCCATCTACGAAGCGCCACTGGCCTATCACAATGTGGGGCTGGATCAGGCGGTGCTGGATGCGTTCGACATCTCCCCTGCCCCGCGCCCGAACCTGACCCGCTGGGAAGACGTGATGGACCGCCTGAACAACGCCGAAGGCGATGTGCGGGTGGCGATCGTGGGCAAGTACACGCAGCTTGAAGATGCCTACAAGTCGATCAAGGAAGCGCTGACACATGGCGGGATGGCCAACCGGGTGCGCGTGCAGGTGGAATGGATCGACGCCGAGATCTTCGAGCGTGAAGATCCTTCGCCGCACCTGCAGGGCATCCATGCGATCCTTGTTCCCGGGGGCTTTGGCGAACGCGGCACCGAAGGCAAGATCCGCGCCGCGCAATGGGCGCGGGAAAAGAAGATCCCCTACATGGGCATCTGTCTGGGCATGCAGATGGCCGTGATCGAGGCCGCGCGCAATCTGGCCGGGATGGCCGATGCCGGATCCGAGGAATTCGACCACGAAGCGGGCCAGAAGCGCTTCACGCCCGTTGTCTATCACCTCAAGGAATGGGTGCAGGGCAACGCGATGGTCGAACGCCGCCCCGACGATGACAAGGGCGGGACCATGCGGCTGGGCGCCTATGCCGCGCGGTTGGCCGAGGATTCGAAAGTGGCGCATGTCTATGGCGACACCCGGATCGAGGAACGCCACCGCCACCGCTACGAGGTGGACATTACCTTTCGCGAGAAACTGGAAGCGGCGGGGCTGCGGTTCTCCGGCATGTCCCCCGATGGCCGCCTACCCGAGATCGTCGAGCACGAGGGCCACCCGTGGTTCATCGGAGTGCAGTTTCACCCGGAGCTGAAGTCAAAGCCCTTTGCCCCGCATCCGCTGTTCGCCGATTTCATCCGCGCGGCGATGGAGACCAGTCGGCTGGTCTGAGGCAGTTTGCGCAGGCCAGTGCGCAGGATACTGACGCCGAAAGCGCCCGCTCGGCGCACCCCACCCACCCGCCCCGGTACGCCTCGCGGGCGCTG
>SKKS01000278.1 GCA_007123625.1 Paracoccaceae bacterium | reverse complement strand
TGCTGGGCCGCATGGTGCGCGCGGGCGTGGTGGACACCGATACCGCCGCCGCCGCACGCGCCGAGCCCGTGCCGACCGCGCGCCGCACCTTCCCGCAGCATGCGCCCCATCTGGCCGACCGGCTGCGCGCCCAAGACCCCGGCGCGCGTGTGCATCGAACCACGCTGGATGCGCGGCTGCAGATCGCGCTGGAGCGGCTGGCGGCGCAGGCGGTGGCGGGGCAGGGGGACGCGCTGAATATCGCGATGGTGCTGGCCGAGCACGACAGCGGCGAGATCCGCGCTACCGTCGGAAGCGCCCACTACACCGACGATGCGCGACAGGGCTTCGTGGACATGACCCGCGCGCTGCGTTCGCCCGGATCGACGCTCAAGCCACTGGTCTATGGCCTGGCCTTTGGCGACGGGCGGCTGCATCCCGAAACCCTGATGCAGGACCGCGCGGCGAGTTTCGGCGGCTATGCGCCACGCAACTTTGACGGCCTGTTCCGCGGTCCGGTGACCGCGCGCGAGGCGTTGCAGCTTTCCCTGAACCTGCCGGTGGTGGAACTGACCGAGGCGCTGGGTCCGGCGCGGCTGATGGCCGGGCTGCGCGCGGCGGGTGTGCAGGCGGCGGTGCCGGGCGACGTGCCGGGGCTGGCGGTGGCGCTGGGGGGGCTGGGTATGAGCCTGCGCGATCTGGTGCAGCTTTACGCGGCGATCGGGCGCGGCGGCGCAGGGGTGGCGCTGGCCGATGTTCCCGGCGGCGCGCGCGCGCTTGGACGGGTGCTGCCGCCCGAAGCCGCGTGGCATCTGGGCGCCATCCTGATGCAGGCACCGCGTCCCGGGTGGCTGCCCGAAGGGCCGCTGGCGTTCAAGACCGGCACTTCGTACGGGCACCGTGATGCGCTTGCGGTGGGGTTCGACGGGGTGCACACGGGCGCTGTGTGGATGG
Organism: Paracoccaceae bacterium; assembly: GCA_007123625.1. GTDB lineage: Bacteria > Pseudomonadota > Alphaproteobacteria > Rhodobacterales > Rhodobacteraceae > Rhabdonatronobacter. The sequence goes on along the minus strand of SKKS01000278.1, from coordinate 6,511 downwards.
GGCGCGCGGACGGTGCGCCGGTGCCCGGAATCTATGGTGTGGACCGCGCGGCGCCGTTGCTTTTCGAAGCGTTCGCCCGCGCCGCGCCCGCGCTCAGCCCGTCGGCACCGGCCCCGCAGGGGGTGCTGCTGGCGCCCAATGCGCAGCTGCCCGCGCCCTTGCGGGCTTTCGGGCGTGCGCGGGAACAGGCGACCGACATGGCCCCCGTGCTGCGCTTCCCGCCTGACGGTGCGGCGGTGGCGCCGCTGGACGGCCAGCTGCTGGTGCGGGTCGAGCGCGGTGCCGCGCCTTTTACCTGGCTTGCCGACGGCGTTCCGGTCCTGACCGCCAGCCCCGACCGCGCAGCGCTTCTGCCGATGCCGGGACCCGGCTTCGTGGCGCTGTCGGTGATCGACGCGAACGGGCAGGCCGCGCGGGCACGGGTGGAGCTGCGCTGAGTGCCGCGAACCCGCAGCGTAAATGGCGGCATTGGACGCTGACACACCCTGCATTGCATTGCTGGGAGAGCGTCGCAGGGTGTTCGTCGACTGGGTGGAGCGCTCCATTCGCCAGCGACAGACCGTCCCGTACGGCACTTCACCCGGCCCCGCGTCCCATCCTGTCTGACCGGTTCTCCCGCCTCCTGTCACCGCCGCAGGTTCCCTGCGACGTCGCAGGAGTTGGGCCCGGCCCGCGCGCAAGCGCGCGGGCCGCCCCGCCCAACGGGATGAGGCGCGGCACGCGCCGAAGACGGGCGGGAGAACCTTTCAGACCTCTGCGCGCCGTGGAAAGCGGGGGCTGTGTCGCCTATGATGCGCTCAGTCGAGGCTCGCCGCATAGTCCAGCAACGCCGGGCGCGCGGTTTCCAGCCCGCGGACCTGTGCGCGGGCGATCACCTCGGCCACCTCGCCCAGATGCGCGCGGCGGATCAGGGCCTTGACCGGGCCGACCGACGCGGGGCGCATGGACAGCGTGCCCAGACCGATCGCGGCCATGGCCAGCGCATCAAGCGGGCGCCCGGCGTCTTCGCCGCAGAACGACAGCGGTGTTCCGGACGCCACGCACCGCGCCACGATCTGCTGCAGGAAGGTGATGAAGCTGGTGCTCAGGGTATCGTAGCGCCGTCGCACCAGCTCGTTCTCGCGGTCGGCGGCAAAGAAGAACTGCTTGAGGTCGTTGCCGCCGACCGAAATGAAATCCACCAGCTCGAAAAAGCTGTCGGGTGCAAAGGCGAGGCTGGGGGTTTCCAGCATCACCCCCACTTCGACCCGCGCGGGCAGGACATGGCCAAGGCGCCGTTCGCGTTCCATCTCGCGCATCAGGATCGCCCGCGCGGCTTCAAACTCGCTCATCTGCGCCACCAGCGGGAACATGACCGTCAGGGGGCGCCCGGCTGCGGCGCGGATCAGGGCCTGCACCTGCATGCGCAGCACCCCGGACTTGTCCAGCCCCACCCGGATCGCGCGCCAGCCCATCGCGGGGTTCGGCTCGTCCGGGCGTTTCATGTAGGGCATGACCTTGTCCGAGCCGATGTCAAGCGTGCGGAATGCCACGCGCTGCCCCTGCGCCGAATCCAGCACTCGCGCATAGAGCGCCACCAGCTCCGACCGGCGCGGCACCGTGCTGCGGACCAGAAACTGCAATTCGGTGCGAAACAGGCCCACACCCTCGGCCCCCGACCCCTTGAGCGATGGCAGATCGGCCATCAGCCCCGCATTCATCATCAGCCGCACGCGCGTGCCGCAGCGGGCTTCGGCGGGGAGGTCGCGCAGACTGGCATAGCGTTCCTGTGCCTTGGCCTGCATCGCCATCTTGTCACGAAAAGCCGAAGCGACGCTGTCCTCGGGGCGCAGGTGCACCTGGCCCTCGCTGCCGTCTATCATGATATGGTCACCGTTCAGCGCGTCGGTGGTGATGCGCGGCACGTTGATCACCAGCGGGATCGCGAGGGCGCGCGCGACGATGGTCGCATGGCTGCCCACGGCGCCTTCTTCCAGCACGATCCCGCGCAGCTTGCGTCCATAATCGAGCAACTCGCCGGGCCCGATATTGCGCGCGACCAGAATCGGGCGCTCGGGCATCTCGGCGCCGGTGTCGTTGCCCTGACCGGTCAGCAGCCGCAGCAGCCGGTTCGACAGGTCGTCAAGATCATGCAGCCGGTCGCGCAGATAAGCGTCGGGGACCGTTTCCAGGCGCGCGCGCGCTGCGGATTGTTCCTTTTCTACCGCCGCCTCAGCGGACAGGCCCAGCATGACGTTTTCTTCCATCCGCTTCAGCCAGCCGCGCGAATGGGCGAACATCCGATAGGTCTGGAGCACTTCCAGATGTTCCTTGTCGGCGCTGCGGGCCACACGTAACAGATCATCCACGGACACGCGCAGCTTTTCCACCGCCGCCCGCAGGCGCGCGGTTTCCGCTTCGGAATCGTCATTGACCAGCCGCGTGATGGAGACGCGTGGCTCGTGCAGCCAGACCTGGCCCTCGGCCACGCCTTCCTGCGCGCAGACTCCGCGCAGCAGCGCCGGATGCTTGTGCAGTGGGGCAAGTGCCGCGCCTTCGCCGACGAACGCGCCCAGTTCGGTCATCTCGGCCAGCACCATGGCCACGACTTCCAGCGCATAGACCTCGTCCTCGGTAAAGGTGCGGGCGTCCTTGGACTGCACCACCAGCACGCCCAACCGTTCACCCAGCCGCTGGATCGGCACGCCCAGGAAGGAACTGAACACCTCTTCGCCGGTTTCGGGCATGAAGCGGAAGCCGCGTTCGTCGGGGGCGTTGGGGGTGTTGACCGGGCGCGCATTGCGCGCAACGCGGCCTACCAGACCCTCGCCCAGTTTCAGCCGGGTCTTGTGGACCGCCTCGGGGTTCAGCCCTTCTGTCGCGCACAACTCCAGTGTCTGGGCATCGCGGAACAGATACACCGAACAGACCTCGGTGCGCATGGAATCGGCGATGATCGTCGTGATCCGGTCAAGCCGTTCCTGACCGGCGCCCGCTTCGGCCAGTGCATCGCGCAGGCGGCGCAACAGCCTGCGGCTGTCGGATTCGGTGCGATGGGGCATGGCCCTCCCGGTGACGCCTTTGGGTTGCGTGACGGCCCCGCGCCCAGGCCCGTCCGTTCAGTCGGCCTTGTCCAGACCGAATGCATCATGCAGTGCCTGAACGGCCAGTTCCATATACTTGCGGTCGATCAGAACGGAAATCTTTATCTCGGAAGTTGCAATAACCTTGATATTCACGCCTTCGGCGGCCAGTGCCGCAAACATGCGCGCCGCGACGCCCGCGTGGCTGCGCATGCCGATTCCGACGACGGATACCTTGGACACCTCGGTGTCCACTTCCAGCGAATCGAAGCGGATGTCGCCGCGCTCCTGCGCGGCCTCCAGCGCCTTGCGGGCGCGCGCGACCTGATCGGTGGGGCACGAAAAGGTCATGTCGGTGACTTCGCGTGGGCCTTCGCCGTCGCCCTGCGCCTGTTCCGAAATGTTCTGTACGATCATGTCCACATTCACGCCCGCCTCGGCCAGCGGGCCGAAGATCGCGGCGGCGATGCCGGGCCGGTCCTCGACCGTGACCAGCGTGAGCTTGGCTTCATCGCGGCTGTGGGCCACGCCCGAGACGACCTTCGATTCCATGATTTCATCCTCATCGCAGACCAGCGTGCCCGATGTTTCGTCGGTTTCCTCGAACGAGGACAGCACCCGCAGCCGCACCTTGTAGCGCATGGCCAGTTCCACCGACCGGGTCTGAAGCACCTTCGCGCCCAGGCTGGCAAGTTCGAGCATTTCCTCGAAGCTGATGCGCGCAAGCTTGCGCGCCTTCGCGGAAATGCGCGGGTCGGTGGTATATATGCCGTCCACGTCGGTGTAGATATCGCAGCGGATGGCGTCGAAGGCGGCGGCAAAGGCCACGGCGGTGGTGTCGGAGCCGCCGCGCCCCAGGGTGGTGATCCGGCCTTCGGGGCTGAGCCCCTGAAACCCGGCGATCACCGCCACGCGGAACCCTTCGGCGAATTTCGCGTCAAGCGCGGCGCGGTCGATCCCTTCGATCCGTGCGGCCCCATGCGCGCTGGTGGTGTGGATAGGCACCTGCCAGCCCTGCCAGCTGCGCGCGGGCACGTCCATTTCCTGCAGCGTCAGCGCCATCAGCCCGGCGGTCACGTTCTCGCCTGAACTGACCACCGCATCGTATTCGCGTGCGTCATAAAGCGGCGAGGTCTCGTTGACCCAGCCCACCAGCTCGTTCGTGCGCCCGGCCATGGCCGAGACGATGACAATCACATCATGGCCACGCGCAACCTCGGCCCGTACCTTTTCGGCGGCGGCGCGGATGCGGGTCAGGTCGGCCACCGAGGTGCCGCCGAATTTCATTACCAGAATCGGCATGGGCCCGTCCTTGCGCTGCCGCCCCAATCGGGCCGGGTCATAGGGCAGGGGGGCAGTGCGCGCAAGGGGTTGCGATGGACCACGCGTGCCTCAACCCGGCCTGATCATCCAGCCCAGCGGACGCCCGGCCAGCACATGCACATGCAGATGCGGCACTTCCTGCACGCCATCGGTGCCCGCGTTGGAAATCAGCCTGTAGCCGTTTTTGCCATCGCCGGGCGCGGCATCGACCATTTGCGCCACCTTGCCCACGGCGCGCACGAAATCGGCCACTTCGGCATCCGAAGCTTTGGCCGCGAAATGGTCCCAGGTCACATAGGCGCCCTTGGGGATGACCAGCACATGGTCCGGCGTCTTGGGCGCGATATCGCGAAAGGCCAGCGCATGGTCGGTTTCCAGAACCTTGTCGCAGGGGATTTCGCCGCGCAGTATCCTGGCGAAAATGTTCTCATTGTCATAGGCATAGGCCATGGGCGTTCTCCGGCTTGGCGTCGCGCTTGCAACTGTGCCCCCGGGGCGTGCGGATCGCAAGGGCGGTTCGTGCCGTGCACCGGCGTTGATCCGGCGCGCCTGTGCAATATCCTTGAAGCCTGCAAAAGGGGAAAACCTTGACCAAGGCCACCGAGATCATCGACGACCTGCGCCACCCCACCCCACGGGCCACGAACGGGCAGAGGTGGGAGCTGATCTCGGACCGGGTGATGGGCGGTGTCTCGGACGGGCTGCTGGAGCGCGCGACTGTTGACAGCCGCACGGCCCTGTGGCTGCACGGCACGGTCAGCCTGCGCAACAATGGCGGGTTCGTGCAATGCGCGATTGATCTGGCAGCCTATGGCGGCGCGGTCGATGCCTCGGACTGGGCCGGGGTGCAGATGGATGTGCTGGGCAACGGCGAAAGCTACAAGCTGCACCTGCGCAGCACCGATCTTGACCGTCCCTGGCAGTCCTTTCGGCACGATTTTCTGGCCGCGCCGCACTGGCAGCGCCTGCGCCTGCCCTTTGCCGGGTTCACCGCCCATCGTACCGACCAGCCGCTGCGCCTGACGCGGTTGCGGCGGTTGGGTCTGGTGGCGATCGGACGGGCATTCGAGGCGGACCTGTGTATATCGGATATCCGGTTCTACGCGGCATAGGGCGCCCGGGCTGCACAGGCAGGCAGCTATCCGGCGGCGAACATCGGAAACGTCACCCCCAGCGCCCATGCCAGTACCAGCCCCAGGCCGATCCCCCCCGCCGCAGGCAGCCCCGTGCGCCGCCCCACCCAGCCCGACATCGTGCCGAACAGCGCAAAGAACAGCACGATCACCGGCAGGATGATAAGCAGGAACATCAGCCCCCCGAAATCCAGCGCTACTGCCAGCATGAGCGAGGCCAGGAAGGCCCCGCGCGCCAGCACCACCCGCCAAAGCCGCCCCGTGCCGCCCCCGGTCAGGATCGCCTCACCCAGCATGAAGGGCACCGCCCCCAGCGCCAGCCCGGCGATGACCGCCAACCGGCCCGGATGCGGCACGAAGGACGCCACATAGCGGTCGATCACCCCGCCGAGAGCGGCGATCCCGAACAGCGCGACCGCCCCGGCGATCCACCACACGCGCGCCTGGAAGGCGCCGCGCAAATGACCGCCCTGCGCCAGCAGCGCCAGCAGGATCAGCCCGTAAAGGCCCAGATGCAGCGCCAGATAGTCTGCCACCAGAACCGGCAGAACCTTCACCTCGAGTGGCCAGAGCATCAGCGGCACCACGACCGCGGGCATCAGCGCGGCCAGAACGAAGCTCCTGCGCGGAACCGGCGCGGGGGCCGGGCCGGGGGGAAGGGCGCGCGCCAGTGGCCAGCCCACTGCCACCGTGGCCAGCAACAGCAGCAAGATCCAGCCGCCGCGCAGGGGCACCCGCCCGTCGCTGGCGCGCCCGAACACCGCATCCAGCCAGTCGCGCGCCTCGCGCAGCGATGTGGGCGCGTAAAGCACGCCCACATGTTCCACCTTCGGGGCAATGACGGCCCGCCGCCCGGTGCCCGCCGCCGGGTCGCCCAGTGTCTGGAAAGCGCCTGCGCCGGGGTCCACCATCTGCGCGGCGCGCAGTGCCTCCTCGGCCAGCCGCGCTTCCCATTCCCCGGCGATGCCCAGCAGATTGCGCGGTGCGTCTGCC
>SKKS01000066.1 GCA_007123625.1 Paracoccaceae bacterium | reverse complement strand
GATTTCCTCTTGCCAGCGCGCGCCTTCGGCGAACATGCACAACTCCAGCATCGCCCGCGCCCCGCGCGCAAATTCGACGATGACATAAGCGTGGTCCCAGATGTCGGGCACCTCGCCGCCGAAGCGTTCGTCCACATGATTCACCGCCTGCCCGCCCGAGGCCATGACCCGCACGGGATCATCCTGCAGGATGTGGCGCATCAGGTCAAAGAAGTGGCAGCACTTCTCGACCAGCGTCCCACCGGTGTTGCGGTTGAACCGGTTCCAGTCACCCACCTTGTCAAGAAACGGAAAGCGGTGTTCCCGGATCGTCAGCATCCGGATGCCGCCGGTTTCGGTCCCGGCCTGCGCGATCAGCGCGGCAACGGGGGGCATGTAGCGGTATTCCATCGCCACCCACAGAGGCGCGGGCCAGTCACCCGCCAGCGCCGCCAGGCGCGCAGCCTGTGACGGGTCGGTAAAGAGCGGCTTTTCTACCAGCACCGGTAGCGGACGCTGCGCGCGGATCGATTCGAGCTGCGGCAGATGCAGATGATTCGGGCTGGCGATCAGCAGTGCGTCCACCGCCGGGTCATCCACCAGCGTATCAAGGCTGTCATGCAACCGCGCGCCCGGCGCCAGCGTGGCGGCGGCGGCACGCATGGCGATGTCAGGTTCGAAAATCGCGGCCACCCGCGCGCTGTCGCCCAGCAGTGCGATGTTGCGCAGATGTTCCTGCCCCATCATGCCGCAACCGATGATGCCGTATCCGATCGTGGCAGTCATGCCCGCGAGTCCCCCATTGCCGTCCCTTTCATTTCAGCCGTGCAACGTAGTTGACGCGCGCCGGGTCGAACCAGCTGCGCGAGACCTCGGCGCGGGTGTTGTCCTGCGCCCATGAAATCCGCACCACCTGCGGCAGAACCGTGCCCGGTGGGTGTGCAAAACCCGCGGGCGCCCAGTCAGGCAAGGCCCCGGTGCTGATCCGGTCCTCGGCCCGCTGGATCCACAGGCCCAGCGCGTCGCGGTAGTGCAGATACAGCGATTCCGACAGCGCCCCGGCGCGCAGGTCGGCGCAATAGCTGCCATCAAGGAAAATTTCCTCGACCGCGGCGGGCACCTTCGACAGGAAGCGCAGCCGCCGTATGCGCCAGGCGAAATCGGCGATGCCGAATTCTGGCAGGTCCTGCGGCTTGGGCGTGCGGGTCACATCGAGCACGCGCGCGGTCGGCAGGCCGCCACCTTCGGTCAGTTCCAACCGGAACAGCGCATAAACGCTTTCGGGTTCGGACCTGTGCCGGATATAGTTGCCCGACCCCTGCACAGGCTCCACCAGCCCCCGCGCGCCAAGCTCCGCCAGCGCCTTGCGCAGGGTGCCCACGGCAATGCCCATCCCCGCCGCCATCTCGCGCTCGGGCGGCAGGCGCATACCATCGGCCAACCGCCCCGCCGCGATGTCGCGGATCAGAAGCTCGGCGATCTGCTGGTAAAGCGGGAGTGATCCGGGCTCGGGCATCGGGAGGGACTCACAATTGATACATCATTGATATATGTCTGCGCGCGTGCTAGCAAGCCGAAGTCCACGCAAGACGGCGCCTTTGTCATGACAGATCAGAGCCTGCATTTCACGCCCGATCCGCACAACAGCCGCGCCTTTCGCGATGCTCTTGGATGCTTCGCCACCGGCGTCTGTGTTGTCACGGCCCGGACCCCCACCGGACCGTTGGGGATGACCGTCAACAGCTTCACCGCGCTGTCGCTGGACCCGCCGCTGGTGATGTGGGCACCCGCGCGGGCTTCGCGCCGGTTCAAGGGCTTTGTCGAAGCGTCCGCGTTTGCGATTCATGTGCTGGGCGCCGGTCAGGCGGCGCTGGCGCGGCATTTCGCACAGAACGGCGATGACTTTGCGCTGGCGGGGCTGGAGCGCAACGCTCAGGGCGCGCCTGCGCTGCCCGGTGTGTTGGCGCGGTTCGATTGCGTGCCCGAGGCGGTGCACGACGGGGGCGATCATGCGATCATGGTGGGCCGGGTGCTGCATGCCGTCCTCCACCCCGGCAGCCCCCTGGTCTTTGCCCGCGGCCAGATGCTGCCCCTGCCCGACGCCGCGCAGCGCCCCCCGTCGCGCCCGTGACAGGGTCGGCGGGCTTGGAGAAAGGCGGGCGTCAGATCCACACCAGCTTGAACGCGATCGCGAACATCACCAGCGCGATGGCGGCTTCGAACATCCGCCACGCGCCGGGCCGCGCGAACACCGGCCGCAGCCACCGCGCCCCATAGCCCAGCGCGAAGAAGAAAACGAAGGACGCCGTCATCGCGCCTGCGGCAAAGACCGGCTCGGCCCCCGGAAAGCGGGTCGAGATCGCGCCCAGCAGCACCACGGTGTCAAGATATACATGCGGGTTCAGCCATGTCAGCGCCAGGCAGGTCGCAAGCACCGGCGCCAACGGCACCCGCGCACCATCGCCGCTGACCCGTAGCGCCCCGCCCGCAGACATCGCCGCGCGCACGCTCCGCAGCCCGTACCACACCAGAAACGCCGCGCCGCCATAGCGCATGGCCGGTTCGATCCATGGCAGGGCCGCCGCGATCCGCGCGAACCCGGCCACCCCCGCAGCGATCAGCACCGCGTCCGACACCGCACATACCAGGCACACCGCCAGCACATGCTCGCCCCGCAGGCCCTGGCGCAACACGAACGCATTCTGCGCGCCGATCGCCATGATCAGGCTCAGGCCCATGGCCATACCGGTTCCGAAAACTGTCAACATTGTCCGCACCTTCGCTTCACGCGCTTTGCGTTACTGCGCCCGGGGCGATAAGACAAACTTGATCGGCTAAGCCTGATTCAGGAAAACTGAAATGATCGACTATCCCGCGGCGCGCGCGATTGCCATGATCGTGCAGACCGGCAGTTTCGAAGCCGCCGCGCGCGCCCTGGGCGTGACGCCATCGGCGATTTCGCAACGTGTGCGAAACTTCGAAGAGCGATTGGGAACAGTACTTGTCGAGCGTGGGAGCCCCTGTAGGCCCACGGAAACCGGCGCGATGCTTTGCTTGCACATGGAGCAGGTGGGCGTGCTGGAAAACACCCTGATGCAACGCATGCCTGGACTTGGCGAGGGCGGCGCTTTCCGGACAAGCCTGAGCATCGCCACCAATGCCGACAGCCTGGCAACATGGCTGACCGAAGCGCTGACCGAGTTCGGAGCCGACGGAGACTGCCTGCTCAACATATCGGTGGATGACGAGGAACATACAGCCGACGCGCTTCGCAACGGACGTGTCATCGGCGCGATCAGTGCGCTGGACCGGCCCGTTCAAGGCTGCGCGATCAAACCCCTGGGAAGTCTGCGCTATGCAGCTACCGCCAGCCCGGCCTTTGTGCAGAAGTACCTGGCCGAAGGCGTTACACCCCGGTCGCTCGCGCGTGCTCCAGCGTTGTGCTTCGACCGCAAGGATCAGTTGCAGCAAAGCTGGGTGCGCAACACGTTCGGCCAGCAGCTTGCCTTTCCCACGCATTGGCTGCCCTCGACCCATGCCTTTGTCGAAGCGTGTCTTGGTGGGTTGGGATGGGCGCTCAACCCGCAGAGCATGGTCAGCGCGCATCTGGCCAGCGGTCGACTGATCGAGCTGGTACCGGGCGCCGTGTTCGACCGCCCGCTTTATTGGCAGATCAACCGCATCGTCATGCCGCAGCTGGCCGCACTTACGCGCGCGATCACGCGCGCCGCGCGCAAGGGGCTGGTCCCCGCGGCACAGGGCGACGCTGCCGAGCCGCACGACGGCATGTAAACAGCGGCTTCCGCCAAGGGCCGTTCCGGTTAAGGCCCGCGCGCCCTCCGCAAATCCGGACCGATGTCAGCGGTCCAGAATCGCGGGCAGATCCAGCCCGTACGTGCGGGCGCAATCCATCGCATCGGGATAACCCGCATCGGCGTGGCGCATGACGCCGGTGGCCGGGTCATTCCACAGCACGCGCTCCAGCCGCCGGTCGGCATCGGCGCTGCCGTCGCAGACGATGACCATGCCCGAATGCTGCGAAAACCCCATGCCAACGCCGCCGCCGTGGTGCAGGCTGACCCATGTGGCGCCGCTCGCGGTGTTCAGGAGCGCATTCAGAAGCGGCCAGTCGCTGACCGCGTCGGACCCGTCCAGCATCGATTCAGTCTCGCGGTTGGGGCTGGCGACCGAGCCTGAATCCAGATGGTCGCGCCCGATTACCACCGGCGCCTTCAGTTCGCCCGAACGGACCATTTCGTTGATCGCAAGCCCCGCGCGATGGCGGTCGCCCAGCCCGATCCACATGATCCGCGCAGGTAGGCCCTGAAAGGCGATGCGGTCGCGGGCCATGTCCAGCCAGTTGTGCAGATGGGTGTTCTCGGGGAACAGCTCCTTCATGCGCGCGTCGGTCTTGTAGATATCTTCGGGATCGCCCGACAGCGCGCACCAGCGGAACGGACCGATACCGCGACAGAACAGCGGGCGGATATAGGCGGGCACGAAGCCAGGAAAGGCAAAGGCGTTTTCCAGCCCTTCGTCCAGCGCGACCTGGCGGATGTTGTTGCCATAGTCCAGCGTCGGCACGCCCGCATTCCAGAAATCCACCATCGCCGCGACATGGGTTTTCATGCTGGCGCGCGCGGCGCTTTCCACGGCCTTGGGGTCGGTTTCCTGTTTCGCGCGCCAGTCGGCAACGCTCCAGCCCTGCGGAAGGTAGCCATGCAGCGGGTCGTGGGCGCTGGTCTGGTCGGTGACCATGTCGGGGCGCGGGCCGCCTGCGTTCATGCGGCGGACCAGTTCGGGAAACACATCGGCGGCGTTCCCGATCAGCGCGACTGATTTCGCCTCGCCCGCCGTGGTCCAGCGGTCGATCATGGCCAGCGCTTCGTCCAGGCTGTGGGTCTTTGCGTCGCAATAGCGGGTGCGAAGGCGGAAATCGGCGCGGGTTTCGTCGCATTCCACCGCCAGGCAGCAGGCTCCGGCCATCACGGCGGCCAGCGGCTGCGCCCCGCCCATCCCGCCCAGACCGGCAGTCAGGATCCAACGCCCCGTCAGATCGCCGCCATAGTGCTGGCGCCCGGCCTCTGCAAAGGTCTCATAAGTTCCCTGCACAATCCCCTGCGTGCCGATATAAATCCAGCTTCCTGCGGTCATCTGGCCGTACATGGCAAGGCCGCGCCGGTCGAGTTCGTTGAAATGCGCCCACGTGGCCCAGTGCGGTACCAGGTTGGAATTGGCGATCAGCACGCGCGGGGCGTCCGGGTGGGTCCGGAACACCCCCACTGGCTTGCCCGACTGCACCAGAAGGGTCTGGTCGTGCTCGAGGTCCTTCAGCGCGGCCACGATCCGGTCGAAATCGTCCCAGGTGCGCGCTGCGCGTCCGATGCCACCATAAACCACCAGCTCGTGCGGGTTTTCGGCCACGTCCGGGTGCAGGTTGTTCATCAGCATCCGCATCGGCGCTTCGGTCAGCCAGCTTTTCGCGGTGATCTCGGGGCCGGTGGGGGGGAAGACATCGCGGGTGTTATGGCGGGGGTCGGTCATGATGTGCCTCGAAGGTCGGGGGCCAGGGCGGCAAGCGTTGTCAGGATTTCCGCCAGTACCGGGCGCAGCCGGGCGGCGCGAGCGGCGTCATAGGCAAAGGGCGGGGCCTCGGTCTCCAGATGGGTGGACTGGGCCAGTTCCATCTGGATCGCGTGAATACCCTGCGCGGGCTGGCCGAAATGGCGCGTGGCCCAACCCCCGGTAAAACGCCCGTCTAGCACCGAGGAAAACCCCTCAGCGCGCGCGCAGATCCCCTGCACCGCCTGTGCGATGCGCGGGTCACAGCTTTGCCCCTGCGCCGTTCCGATGTTGAAATCCGGCAAGGTGCCGTCGAACAGGAAGGGAATGCGCGACCGGATCGAATGGCAGTCATAGAGGATTGCTACTCCGTGACGGGAGCGCACGCGCTCAAGCTCGGCCGCCAGCGCCGCGCCGTAGGGCCCGTGGAACGCAGCGCGGCGGGCGGCGATCTCGACTTCGGTTGGCGGGTCTGTCCAGAGGGGCTGTCCGTCGAAGTCGGTCAGCGGCACCAGCCCGGTGGTGTTCTGCCCGGGATAGAGGCTGGAGCCATCGGGCGGGCGATTGGCGTCGATGACATAGCGGTGAAAGGTGGCGCGCACGGTGGTCGCGCCGGGCAGCAACCCGTCATACAGCCGATCGATGTGCCAGTCGGTATCGGTCAGCCGCTGCCCGCGCGCATTGAGTCGCGCCAGGATGTCCGGCGGCAGCCAGGTGCCGGTATGGGGTAGTCCCAGCACAACGGGGCCATCCCCGCGGGTGATTTCGACCGGGGTCATGGGGCTTCTCCTGTTTGCGGGGCAGCGCCCCGGGTCAAGCGTTCAGGGGGGCGCTGCCCCCCGTCGCGCAAGCGCGACGCCCCCCGGAGTATTTCGGGCAAGATGAAGGGGCTCCGGGTCACAACGGGGGTCACAACGGAAACTCCAGCCGGGTTGCCGTGGCGTAGGCGCCCGTGCGGACCAGATCCGCGGCTGCAGTGATGTTGGGGGCAAGATAGCGGTCTTGGGCCAGCGGCGGGACGCGGGCGCGCAAGGCGGCAAGCGCGGCCTGAAGCGCCGGGGCGGTGGTCAGGGGCGCGCGGTGCTCGACCCCCTGGCCCGCACAAAGCGCCTCGACCCCCAAGATCACCGACAGGTTCGCGGTCATCTGCCCCAGCCTGCGCGCGCCATGGGCCGCCATCGAGACGTGATCCTCCTGGTTGGCCGACGTGGGGGTGCTGTCGGTGGAGCAGGGGTTCGCGAGGTGCTTGTTTTCGCTCATCAGCGCGGCGGTGGTGACTTCGGCGATCATCAGCCCCGAGTTCAGCCCCGGCGCCGGGGTCAGGAAAGGCGGCAAGTCATGGCTGAGCGTGGGATCGACCATGAGCGCCACACGCCGCTGGGCAATGGCGCCGATCTCGGCCAGGGCCAGCGCGATGATGTCGGCGGCAAAGGCCACCGGTTCGGCGTGGAAATTCCCGCCCGAGACGATGCCCCCGGCCGTGACCAGCGGGTTGTCGGTGACAGCGTTGGCTTCGATTTCAAGCGTGGTGGCCGCGAAGCGCAGCAGGTCCACCGCAGCGCCCAGAACCTGCGGTGCGCATCGGATACAATAGGGGTCCTGTACGCGGGCATCGTCATCGCGGTGGCTTTCGCGGATTTCCGAGCCATCCATCAGCGCGCGCATGGCTGCCGCCACCTCGATCTGACCGCGATGGCCGCGCAGGGTGTGGATTTCAGGCTGCAGCGGCGCGGTGGAGCCCGTGATCGCGTCGGTGGACAGGCACGCGACGATCAGGCTTTCGCCCGCCAGCCGCCAACCGTCGAACAGCCCAGCCAGCGCCAGCGCGGTCGAGAATTGCGTGCCGTTGATCAGCGCAAGCCCTTCCTTTGCGCCAAGTGCGACCGGCGCAAGGCCTGCACGCGCCAGCGCCTCGG
>SKKS01000377.1 GCA_007123625.1 Paracoccaceae bacterium | reverse complement strand
CGACGCGCAGCTGGCCGATATGGATCGAATCACCCTCATTGAACAGCTGGTCGAACTGGCTGCCGTCGCGTTCGAATTCGGTGCCGGCGTTGAAGACCTTGCCAAAGGTGTCCTGCACCACGGTGATCTTGTGCCCGATGCCGATCTTGCCGCCCAGTTCCTGCTGCAGATAGGGCGCGGCGGACAGGTGGTCGGCGTGGACATGGGTTTCCAGCAGCCAGTCCACGCGATAGCCCTTGTCGCGGACGAAGGCGATCACCTCATCGGCGGATTTGGTGCTGGTCCGCCCCGAGGCATAGTCGAAATCGAGTACCGAATCGATGATGGCACAGGCGCTGCCGCCCGGGTCGCGCACCACATATGTGATGGTGTTGGTGTCATTGTCGAAGAACGAAGTCACTTCCGGTTGCATCATCTCACCCCTGAATGGTGTTGCTTTGGGGCAATATAACATTACTCAAACATATTGCAAGAAGTGAATGTAACTTTCCGACGATATCTGTTTCGACGGCCCGATCCCGCCACCAGACCCGCCCGCAGTGCGCGCGGGTGGGTGGGGGGCGTACTGCGGGCGGGTCTGGTGGCGCCGCGCGCGCTCAGATCCCGTGGGTCCGGTCGTATCCGTTTGTCGGCGGGGGTGCCCAGCCTGCCAGCGCATCGGGGGTGGGGGCAAACACCTCGACCTGCAGCGGATGGCACGCGGCGCGGTCCGAGGAATGCTCGGCCCCGCAATCGCCACCCGGACAGGCCGACAGCACGCCGATGAGGTCGATTTCGGCAAAAAGCTCCAGATAATCCCCTGCCCGCGCGGGGGTGGTCTTCATGAAATACTGCCCGGTGTCAGTGGTGAAGCCGGTGCACATGAAGACGTTGAGCACGTCGTGGACCAATGGCTCGGCCTGTGCCATGGGGAGCCCGGTTTCGCCCACCAGCGCGCGGGTCAGGTTGGAATGGCAGCAATGGTGATACTCCTGCCCGCTCAACAGATGGTGTGTATAGGGATCGCAGCGGGTGCCGATCACGTCATGCACCCCGCCGCCGAAGCGATCGCGCCCGTACCAGTCCAGCGTATCGGCGGTGATGGTTGCAATGGGGCGCAGATATGGCAGGCAGGACCAAAGCCTGTCGCCGGTGGTCACATGGGTGCCATGCAGCGCGCGGGTCTTGCCGGAAAAGAAGCGTTCGGACAGGTCGGCAGCGTGGAACAGGTTCAGATCGCCCACCTGCGGGCCTTGGGCGCAAGTGATGCGAAAGAACTGCCCGGCGGGCACGCGAAAGGCGCGGGCGTCGCGCGCGGGGACGATGGTTTCGCTGGTCTTGACGGCCGTTTCCCGCGCCGCGGTGTAAAGCGTCAGATCGGGGCGGGGCAGGGTTTCCACCGGATAGCAGATCACCGGCGCGACGGCGCGGCGCGTATCGGCATCGGGGGGCGCGGCAGTCATTGATCGTCCTGTCCGGCAAGGCAGGTCGTGGGCTGGCGCCCTTTGGGAAGCGCCAGTTCGGCCCCGCAGGCTGCGCAGCGGTGCAGCACGCGACCATCGACCAGCGCGCGCCGGTCTTCACGCCAGCGGCAGCCGCGGCGTTTCCAGGGTTGCAGGATCAAGATGACCGCCACGGCGATCAGCAGCGCAAGGATGATGTACATGCCCCATGCGTCGCGCAAAACGCGCGGCTGTGCAAGCGCAAGGCGCTCACGGTGCGGTCAGCACCCCGGCGGTGCGCAGCTCGGCGGGTTCCGGGTACCACATGGGTACGCGCGGCAGCGACGACAGGATGGCGATGAAGGGCTCTGCCACCGCCTGCGCGCGGTAGATCGCCATGTCGCGCAGCATTTCGGCCTGCGGGTCGATCATGCCATAGGAATTGTGCATCGGCACCGAGTAGCCATGAAATCCCACCCGTGCGGTGGATCCCATGCTGCGGCGGATGCCGCCGACGAAGATCAGCGCGCAGGCCGAGGCGCAATGCCCGTCCACATGCGTGGCCAGCGCGTGTTCGCGGATCACGCGCACCGCGCCGCGCGCTTCCGCGATGCTGCCGCCGCCGCTTTCTAGCAGGATGCGCTGCACGCCCGGATGCGCGCCCAGCATGCGCCCCAGCGCTTCGGTCAGGCCGAAATCCACCGTGCCAGCAAACGTCAGGTCGCGCCCGTCGGTGGACAGCTGGAGCGTGAAGTCGGGGGGTGGGATCACGATGGGCGCCGGGCGCAGCGGTTCGGTCCGCGCCAGCGCGAAGCCGATGATGCCCAAAGCCCCGAGGGCACAGCCCAAAAGGGCCAGCAACACGGTTTCGTCGATAGGGCGCGTGCGGCGGGTCATGCAGATACCTTGTGGCAGGTTGCGCGTCGGCGCCAGCATCGCGTTTTCACAAACCGGTGACGGGGCGTTCCAAGGGGATCGTGCCAGGGTAGAGACCCGCGCGATGCGTTCAATCGGGCATGTTCGCGCCCTGTTCCGGCGAAGTTTTGCACCGCTCACAAACCCGTAATATTTCTGACGCAAAAACGATATGAGATTCAGAGGCTTGCCGTGAGCGCAGATTTATATGAAGTAAAATCAACCGGTTGCAAAATTGCCTATTTTTTGTGCAGTCCGTTGAGGGCGAAGGGATTCAAGGGAAATCCACCTTTGTCGGAAACCTTCCCACAGAGTTATCCACAGAAACCGGGGATAGCTTATCACTTGTAAACCCCTCGGGTACGTTGCAGCCAGTGGCAGAATCACTGACCTTCGGAGCGGCCATGGATCAGACGAACTCAGACACCGGTGCGCCCCTTGTGGGGCATGCGTGCATCCAGTCATATTTGCGCACGCTGGACAACTCGCCCGGCGTCTATCGCATGCTGAACGCCCAGTCCGAGGTGCTGTACGTTGGCAAGGCGCGGCAGTTGCGCGCGCGGGTTTCGAACTATGCCCGACCCACAGGGCACTCGGGGCGGATCGCGCGGATGATTTCCGAAACCGCCGACATGATGTTCCTGAGCACCCGCACGGAAACCGAGGCGCTGCTGCTCGAGCAGAACCTGATCAAGCAGTTGAAGCCGCGCTACAACGTGCTTCTGCGCGACGACAAGAGCTTCCCGAACATCCTGCTGCCGCAGGACCACCCGTTTCCGCAGTTGCGCAAGCATCGGGGGCGCAAGTCGGTCAAGGGGCGCTACTTTGGTCCATTCGCCAGTGCGGGGGCCGTGAACCGCACACTGAACCAGTTGCAGCGCGCGTTCCTGCTGCGCACCTGCACCGATTCGGTGTTCAACAGCCGCACGCGTCCCTGCCTTTTGTATCAGATCAAGCGCTGCGCTGCGCCCTGCGTGGGGTATGTAAGCGAAGCCGAGTATGCCGCGCTGGTGGCCGATGCCGAGCGCTTCCTGTCAGGGCGCAGCACGAAGATCCAGGCCCAGCTGGCTGAGGAGATGCAGGCCGCGGCCGATGCGATGGAATTCGAGCGAGCCGCCGCTTTGCGCGACCGCATCCGGGCGCTGACCAACGTACAGCAGACGCAAGGCATCAACCCCCGCAGCGTGGCCGAGGCCGATGTGATCGCGCTGCATCTTGAAGGGGGGGCGGCCTGCGTGCAGGTGTTTTTCATCCGCGCGAACCAGAGCTGGGGCAACCGTGATTTCTATCCGCGCACCGGGGCTGGGGCCGAAGCGCCCGAAATCCTTCAGGCGTTTCTGGCGCAGTTCTATGACGACAAGGAGCCGCCGCGCCTGATCCTGCTGTCGCACCCGCCCGAGGACGAGGCGCTTCTGACCGAGATCCTGAGCGATCGCGCCGGGCGCAAGGTGGAGCTGGCCGTGCCCCTGCGCGGCGAGAAGGTCGAGCTTGTGGCCAACGCCCTGCGCAATGCGCGCGAAAGCCTGGGTCGGCGCATGGCCGAAGGCGCGGCGCAGTCGAAGCTGCTGGCCGGGCTGGCCGATGCCTTCGATCTGGACGCCCCGCCGCAGCGTGTCGAGGTCTATGACAACTCGCACATCCAGGGGGCGAATGCGGTGGGCGCGCTGATCGTGGCGGGGCCTGAGGGATACATCAAGAGCCAGTACCGCAAGTTCAATTTCAAGGACGGCGAGGTGACGGCGGGCGACGATCTGGGCATGATGAAGGCCATGCTCAAGCGCCGGTTCGAGCGTCTGCAGCGCGAGGACCCGGACCGCGAAAGCGACACATGGCCCGATCTGCTGCTGATCGACGGCGGCGCTGGGCAGGTCGCGGCGGTGGCGCAGGTGCTGGCCGATCTGGGCGTGGATGATGTGCCGCTGGTCGGCGTTGCCAAGGGGGTGGACCGCGACCACGGCAAGGAGGAATTCCACCGCCCCGGCGCGCGCGCCTTTGCGCTGGGCCGCAACGACCCGGTGCTTTATTTCATCCAGCGCCTGCGGGACGAAGCGCACCGCTTCGCAATCGGCGCCCACCGCGCGAAACGCGGCAAGACCGTGGGCGCGACCCCGCTGGACGATGTGCCGGGCGTGGGCGCGGCGCGCAAGCGGGCGTTGCTGGCGCATTTCGGTTCGGCCAAGGCGGTGACACGGGCGGGGCTGGCGGATCTCAAGGCCGTGCCGGGCATATCCGAGGCCATGGCGCAGACGATCCACGACCATTTCCACACACGCGACTGACGGGGTGCGGGGCTTGCGCAGTTGCGGCGTCCTGTCGCTCGGCGCGCGGGCCCGATGGCCGCTTCGGCGGCATCTGCGCCGGGAACGGTTGACAAGTCGCCCCCGGCACGGGAAGGGAAGCGCCATGACCCAGCCCATATCCATATCCCGCGAAGCCCGCCCATGAGCGGTGTGCAGACCCTGACCGTCGGCCCTGACGACGGCGACCAGCGGCTGGACCGCTGGCTGAAGCGACGCTTCCCGCAGCTGACCCAGGGATGGGTTGAAAAAGCCTGCCGCAAGGGCGAAATCCGCATCGATGGCGGGCGCGTCAAGGCCAGCAGCCGGATCGACGCCGGGCAGGTCGTGCGCCTGCCGCCGATGCCTGACATCCCGGCCGCCGCGCCCGTGCCCGCGCGCGAGGGACCCACGGACACCGATGCCGCCATGATCCGGGCCGCGGTGTTGTGGAAGGACCAGCACATCATCGCGCTGAACAAGCCGCCGGGGCTGCCCAGCCAGGGTGGCAGCGGGCAGGGCCAGCGCCATGTCGATGGGCTGACTCCGGCGTTGATGTTCGACTACAAGGAACGCCCGGTGCTGGTACACCGGCTGGATCGCGACACCTCGGGGATTTTGCTGCTGGCACGCACGCCGCGCGTGGCCCGGCGCCTGACCGAGGCATTCCGCCACCGTGCGACGCGCAAGCTTTACTGGGCGGTGGTGGCTGGGGTGCCCAGTCCGCGCATGGGCACTATCCGATACGGACTGGTCAAGGCCGGCGGGCCGCGCGCCGAAAAGATGCGCTGTGTCCACCCGGATGCGGTCGAAAGCACTTCGGGCGCCAAGCGCGCCACCACCGACTATGCGGTCCTGTCGGCGCTGGGAAGCCGCGCGGCCTGGATGGCGCTGGTTCCGGTCACGGGCCGGACGCACCAGTTACGCGCGCATATGGCCGAGGTGGGCCATCCGGTTGTGGGGGACGGAAAATACGGTGGCTCGGGGCAGGACAACCCGGGCGATGGCTGGGGCGCCCAACTGGGCGGCGAGATCAGCCGCAAGCTGCACCTGCACGCGCGCATGCTGCGCTTCGAGCATCCGGTGACCGGCGAACTCGTCACCCTGACCGCGCCGCTGCCCGAGCATATGGCGCGGACCTGGGCCACGCTGGGCTGGTCGGAACGCGACGTGCCCGCCGACCCCTTCGACGAGGACGCGCAATGACCCTGCGGCTGGTGGTGTTCGACGTGGACGGTACGCTGGTGGACAGCCAGGAGCTGATCCTTGGCGCGATGGCCGAGGCGTTCGATACGGTGGGCGTGCCCTTGCCGCCGCGGACCAAGGTGCTGGGCATCGTCGGGTTGTCGCTGCCTGTGGCCATGGCGCGACTGGCGCCCGAAGCCGATGGCGCGGCATTGGTCGATGCGTATCGCGCCGCGTATTTCCGAATGCGGCTACAGGACGCGGCGCCGCTTTACCCCGGGGCGCTGGACGCGCTGGATGCACTGGCCCGCGACCCCTCGGTGTTGCTGGGCATCGCCACCGGCAAGGCACGCCGCGGGTTGCTGGCGCTCCTGAACGCGCACGGGCTGGCGGGGCGCTTCGTGACCATGCAGGTCGCGGACGATCACCCGTCCAAGCCGCACCCCTCCATGCTGCACGCGGCGCTGGCCGAAACCGGCGTGTCGGCCGAGCGCGCGGTCATGATCGGCGATACCAGCTTCGACATGGACATGGCGCGCGCGGCCGGGCTTGCGGCAGTGGGGGTCAGCTGGGGGTATCACCCGGTCGCGGACCTGCACCGTGCCGGTGCCGTCGCCGTGATCGACCGGTTTGACGCGCTATCTGCCGCGCTGGATCGGGTCTGGGGCGCGCCCGCATGAGCGGCGCTTGGGTCAAACGCCGCTTCTGGGCCGAAGCGACCGTCGCCCCTGGCGAAGACGGGTTCGGCGTGCATCTGGATGGTCGCCCGCTGCGTACCCCGGCGCGTGCGGCGCTGTGTGTGCCGACCCGCGCGCTGGCCGAGCTGATCGCCGCCGAGTGGCGCGCGCAGGCCGAAGTGATCGACCCCGAAGCCATGCCCGCCACCCGCGCCGCGAACTCGGCCATCGACAAGTTGCAGGGCCAGATGCCGCAGGTGGTGGCCATGCTGGCCGACTATGGCGATTCGGACTTGGTGTGCTACCGCGCCGAAGCGCCCGAGGGGCTGGTCGCCGCCGAGGCCGCCGCCTGGGACCCGCTGGTGGACTGGGTGGCTACCCGCTATGGTGCGTGGCTGGCAGTGCACACGGGCGTGATGCACCAGCCTCAACGGCCCGAAGCGCTGGCCGCGCTGCGGGTCCCGGTGGCGGCCATGTCGGCGTTCGAATTGGCGGGGTTTCACGATCTGGTCACGCTGACCGGATCGCTGGTGATCGGCCTGGCCACCGCCACGGACCGGGCCGCACCGTTGCATTTGTGGGACGCGGCACAGGTCGATACGAACTGGCAGATCGCGCAATGGGGCACCGACGAAGAAGCGCAGCACATGACCGAAGCCCGCCGCCGCGCATTTCTGGACGCCAAGCGCTTTTTCGACGCCTGCCAAAGGACCTGAGGGCCAGGTCGCGCCATGTCCTTGGCGCGGCGTTTGGGGGGCGGTGAACGGGATCCCTGAGGGCACCGGAGCTCGCCCGCTTGGACGGCGCGTCGGACCGGGTTTTGCGCGTGTCCGACGCGCGGGGTGCGGGCGGGCCGCCCGGCGATACCATCCGAAGCGCGCCGCTTCCGGAATTGGTCTTGAATGTGGCTTCGAATCTGGTGGCAATTCTGGCTTTGGCATAGGCATCGGAAGGCGGGCGGAGGCGCTGACGCAAAAAGCGCCCGTGTGGCGTGCGG
>SKKS01000262.1 GCA_007123625.1 Paracoccaceae bacterium | reverse complement strand
GGGTGCATGCACTGACCGAACGGCTGCACCGGGCGCTGCGCGCGGCTGGGGCGAAGGTTCTGACCGAAGCCTTCTTCGACACCATCACCATCGAGGTCGGCGTGGGCCAGGCCGGCATTCTGGCCGCCGCGCGGCTGGAGGGGTTGAACCTGCGCCGCGTGGGGCAGACCTGCGTGGGCATCACCCTGGACGAGACCTGCGACGAACGGGTTTGCATGAGGGTGCTGCGCGCCTTCGGTATCGGGGGGGTGCCACCGCACCGCGAACGGCTGGGCTTCCCGGATGCGATGCGGCGCGAAAGCGCCTACCTCACGCATCCGGTGTTCCACATGAACCGCGCCGAAACCGAGATGATGCGCTACATGCGCCGCCTGGGCGACCGCGATCTGGCGCTGGACCGGGCGATGATCCCGCTGGGGTCGTGCACCATGAAGCTGAACGCGGCAGCCGAGATGCTGGCCATCACCTGGCCGGAATTCGCCAACCTGCACCCGTTCGCCCCCGTCGATCAGGCGCAGGGCTACGCCGAGATGATCGCGGATCTGTCCGCCAAGCTGTGCGAGATCACTGGCTATGACGCCATGTCGATGCAGCCCAATTCCGGCGCGCAGGGGGAATACGCGGGGCTTCTGACCATTCAGGCCTATCACCGCAGCAAGGGCGAAGGCGCGCGCGATATCTGCCTGATCCCCATGTCGGCGCATGGCACCAACCCCGCCAGCGCCCAGATGTGCGGCATGAAGGTCGTAGCGGTGAAATCGGCGCCCAACGGTGATATCGACCTGGATGATTTCCGCGACAAGGCCGCGGCAGCGGGCGAGCGGCTGGCCGCCTGCATGATCACCTACCCCAGCACGCATGGCGTGTTCGAGGAAACCGTGCGCGAGGTCTGCGCGATCACCCATGACCACGGCGGGCAGGTCTATATCGACGGGGCGAACCTGAATGCCATGGTCGGGCTGGTCAAACCGGGTGAAATCGGCGGCGATGTCAGCCACCTGAACCTGCACAAGACATTCGCCATCCCGCACGGCGGCGGTGGGCCCGGTATGGGGCCCATCGGTGTGCGGGCGCATCTGGCGCCGTTCCTGCCTGGCCACCCCGAAACCGGCGGCGGCGAAGGGCCAGTCAGTGCAGCCCCCTATGGCAGCGCGTCGATCCTGCTGATTTCCTGGGCCTATTGCCTGTTGATGGGGGGCGAGGGGCTGACGCAGGCGACGCGGGTGGCGATCCTGAACGCCAACTACATCGCTGCACGGCTGAAAGGCGCCTATGAGGTGCTGTTCATGGGTAACCGGGGCCGGGTGGCGCATGAGTGTATCCTCGACACGCGGCCCTTTGCGAAAGCGGGCATCACCGTGGACGACATTGCCAAGCGGCTGATCGACAACGGCTTTCACGCGCCAACAATGAGCTGGCCCGTGGCGGGCACGTTGATGGTGGAGCCGACCGAATCCGAAACCAAGGCCGAAATCGACCGCTTCGTCACCGCCATGCTGGCCATCCGCGCCGAAATCGCAGCGGTCGAGGCGGGCGAAATCGACGCCGCCAACAATCCGCTCAAGCGCGCGCCGCACACGGTCGAGGATCTGGTTGCCAAATGGGACCGCCCCTACAGCCGCGAACAGGCCTGCTTCCCGCCGGCAAGTTTCCGTGTGGACAAGTACTGGCCGCCCGTGGGGCGCGTGGACAATGTCTATGGCGACCGCAATCTGGTCTGCACCTGCCCGCCGATGGAGGATTACGCGCAGGCGGCGGAGTGAACGCGGGGGCCACGGTATCCCGTGGCCCCCGCACCCGGAGTTTCGAGGGTCAGGCCGGGATCAGGAATCAAGCCCCAGCAGCGGCGAGATCCGCCGGATCGCCACGCGTCGGTTGCGTTCTTCGGACTGAAGCGTCGGGATGCGCAGGTAGCGCTTGCCATAGCCCTGCACGATCAGGTTCTCGGGCGGGATGTCGAAGAACTCGGTTAGCGCCAGCGCGACCGATTCCGCGCGCCTGTCCGACAGCGCCAGGTTGAACGCAGCCGGGCCGGTAGCATCGGTATGCCCTTCGATCAGGAACACCTCGCTCGGGTTATCCGCGATCAGCCGCTCCATCAGGCGCCCGACCTGCACCAGCTTCGGCGCCTCTTCGGAGCGAATGTTCGCGCGGTTGGTTTCGAACGTCACCGGCTCGGGGCTGAGTAGCGGCGCCAGTTCGCGAACCTCGCGCACATCGCGGATCTGGCGCAACGAAAAACTGCGCTCGACGGCGCGGGCGTCGGCTTCGGCCTCGCGCAACATGGCCAGCGCCAGTTCCGGGTCCGTGCGCTGGGTCATCCGCAGCTCGCGGTACCGCAGGGGCGGAAGGTCCTCGATCACGACCGGCGTTGCGGCGCGGGTGTCATCCACGATCTCGATGATGGTGCCATCGGTCAGCACGCGTTCACGGCGTAGCACGCGGCCCGTTGCATCGCGGATGGTGATGACCTGCGTACCGTCGGTACGCAGCCAGCGGGTGCGGGTGGACCCGTCATCGTAGCGCTCGATACGGCGCACCGATCCGTCCTGCAACAGGATCGCATCATCGTCGCGCCACAGTGCCAGATCGCCACCGCCCTGATCGACGACAACGCGCTCATCCGAGCGGGCGACCACGCGGTTCTGGTTCACGATCATTCCGACCGCCAGCGCGCCCAGCGCAACCAGACCAGCGCGCTCCAGATCGCGCCGACGGTCACGAGCAGACTCCGAGCGCACGGCATCGGCATCGAAATCGAGCGCCAGACGCGAGTCGAAGTCTTCGCGGCTGCTGCGCATCTGGTCGGCGGTGATCTCTTGCTCCAGTACCTCGGCGGGGGCGTCTTCGTCGGACACATCTGGGTCATCGCTATCGCGCAAGGCACCGATGGCGGCAGGGGGTGCATCGGCTTCGTCGGGGTCCTGACCCAGTTGCAGGCCAAGCGCGGCGCCAAGCGTCCCGACCGCTGCCGAAACCTCTGGGGATTCGAGCATGCGGTCAATTGCCGTCTGCTGGGTAGCATCGGGCTCGTAGGTCGGGTCAGTGGGGGCTTCGACCGTTTCCTCGGGCACGTCCTCGACCAGCAGTTCAGGGGCTTCGTCGCCCATGTCTTCGGCCTCGGCCAGCAGCGCATCGCGCTCGGCTTGAAGCGCTTCGACCATCGCAGCAAGCGAGGCTGCCGGATCTTGTTCTTCGCGCACTTCCGTGTCTGCTTCCGCCTCTGCAGCGGTGGTTGCGGCTTCGGCCTGCGGAGCTGCGGCTTCCGGAAGGTCCTCGGACGGGGCGGCGGGCGCCTCGGCCTCCTCTTCCACGGCAAGCTCGTCTTCTTCCACGGCAGGTTCATCGTCAGTCGCGATTTGATCCACAATCGCAGCTTCCAACTCGGCCTCAACTTCTACCTCAGCCTCCGCCGCTGCTTCATCCGCTTCGGGTTCTCTCTCGGGCGGGTCTTCGGCTTCGACCTCGTCACCCTCGTCCTCGCCTTCCACCAGCGGCGGCGTCGAATGGGTCATCTGGTTGTCATCGGCGCGCAAAAGCCCGGCCTCGGCATCGCTGCGCGCGGCATCAAGCGCCGCTTCGGGCAGGTCATCAGGGCCCGGGGACGGGAAGTCAGGCAGGTTGCCCGCAACATACTCCAACACCCCCGCCATCCGTTCGCGGGTCTCGTCGTCATCGAAAACCGCCTGGCCATCCTCGAAAAGGACCTCGCAGCGCACGCGCTCGAAGGAGTCGGCGCATTCGGCGATCAGGCTGCGAAAATCCGCACACTCGTCACCGCCACCTGACTCGACGCAGGGTCGCACCAAGGGCGCGAACTGCTCGACATCATCGGCGGTGGGAACGACTTCTTCTGACCAAGCGAAACCCGGCGCACTTATCAGGCACAGGCTTAGCGCCGTGGAAGCGTAGAACGAGGCGTGGAACGAAGAACGGGGCATCGTCTTTTCCTTTCGAAAAGGCGGAACGGAAGGCACTCATAAATCACGATGAAACGTCGCACGCCGCGCCGTTCCGTCAGGTAACCGCAACCCGGACCGCTCGGTGCGGGCGCGGGCGCGCGTCCGTCGCGGTGTTGCAGTCAGGCAAGCGATCAGGCTTGCGCCGCAGGCCAGTATCAGGATGAGCGAGAGCGGTTCCATGATGGTCTCCCTTTGTCAGCCGAACGGCCAGAGGCTGCATAAAGCCGCAGGCGGCCCCGCGGATGCTTTTCCGGCGCGAAGTTCGAGTAAGTTGTATAGCGCAACGCACCCCACTGCCCTGCGGTTCCCTTCAAGGGCCGGTGCAGCGACAATGACATGCGGAACCGTTGTCAGCGGCTCACGTTTCTTTGGCGATAACAATTCATTGAAAGTCAATTGTACTGTTCGAGGTCCCGCAATGCACATCGCTCAGCTCAATCCCCTTGTTTCCCGCCTCCACGCGCCCCAAAGCGCACGAGCAAGCGCATGAACACCGGGCACAGCAACCCCAATACAAACCCCGGCGCCACTTCGGCGCCACAGACCCGCAAGGGAATGGTGCCCGGGCCGCATCTGCCCTGGACGGTGCTGGCATGGGTAGCCATCGGGGCGATCTTCGGCGCATTGCTGTGGCTTCTGTCGCCGATGCTGCTACCGTTTGCGGTGGCGCTTGTGCTGGCGTATTTCCTGGACCCGGTGGCAACGACGGTGATGCGGTTGGGCATCGGGCGGACCCTTGCTTCGCTTATCGTCGCGCTGGTCTGCTTTGGATCACTGCTGGCCATTGTCCTCGTCGGCGTGCCCCTGATCATCAGCGAGGCATCGGCCCTGCTCGATCTTCTGCCCGAGGACTGGGACACAGCCGAGGAACGTGCCGACGACCTGTTACCGGACGCGGTGGCCGACCAGCTTGGCGGCGAGGAGGGGCTGGCGGCCACGGCGATCGAGAACCTGCGCGGCGGGCTGAGCGACCTGGCCGCGCGCATGGCAGGCGGCGTTTCCGGGATCATTTCCGTGGTCATGTTCTGGGTCGTCATGCCGGTTGTGACCGTTTACTTGCTGGTCGACTGGCAACGGCTGATCGCGGCCGCTGATGATCTGTTGCCGCGCCCGCAGGCACCTGCGCTGCGTGAAATCGCCCGCGATATCGACCGGACGCTGTCGGGGTATATCCGGGGCCAGTCGATGGTCTGTGGCATCCTGATCGCCTATTACAGCACGGCGCTGACACTGGTCGGCCTTCCGTTCGGGTTCGCGGTGGGGGCACTGACCGGCGCGGTCAGTTTCATTCCCTATATCGGCATGTTCATCGGCACCTCGCTGGGCGTAGGGGTGGCGATCTGGCAATTCTGGGGCGATCCGCTTTGGATCGGCGCGGTGGCGGGGATCTATGCCTTGGGCCTGTTCGTCGAAAGCGAGATTCTGGTGCCGCGCATGGTTGGCGCGGCGGTCAGGCTGCACCCGGTGTGGATGCTTTTCGCGGTGATCGCCTTTGGCACGCTGTTCGGCTTCGTGGGCGCGTTGATCGCCGTGCCACTGGCTGCCGTGGCCGGGGTCATTGCGCGCCACCTGGTGCGCCGGTACCGTGAGAGCGCGCTTTACAAGGGCGGCAACGTCCATCCCCCGACATAGCGCGGCCCGGACGCAGCGCCGGACAACGCCCCGTTCGGTGCACGAATGCCACAGCCACTGGGGGACGGGTTCAGAATTCCCGGAACCTTCGCGCGTGTCGGGAATTACCTTGGCGACCGGTGTCCAGGGCGGCGACCCTCCGCGCGCCTGCCAACCAGTGAACCGAAAGGCCCTTTTTGATGCTACGCCAGAACTGCGCAGAGACCGAGATCGACGCGAACCTGCGCCGGGCGTTCTGCGCGCAGGATGCGCAGGACGAACAAGACGCGCTGCCCGACGTGTTCACCCGCTTGCTGGCGCAACTTGACGAAGACGGCGCGGCGGGCACGCTAAACGACAAGCGGGTGCATGGCGCGCGCCTGGCAGGTGCGGGTTCGAAAGGTGCGGATTCGGCAGGTGCGGATTCGGGCGCGGCGCTCCCTACAGATGCGGGCGCAGCAGACCGAGCACCGAATCCCGCGCATGAACCCACCAGCCAAGACGATCCAGATCGGCCTTCGACACTGTTCGCGCGCGTACGCAATCTGTTTCGAACACGCTGATCTGTTGCGCGACGAAGTCGCGGTCATAGACGTTCAGGTTCGCTTCGTCGTTCAGCCGGAACGAGCGCTCGTCGAAATTCGATGATCCGACCGATGCCCAGTCTTCATCGACGATCAGCAGTTTCGCGTGCAGAAACGTGGGCGCGAATTCCCTGATCGTCACCCCGGCCTCCAGCAGCGCACGCCAGGGGCGGCGCGATACCCGGCGCACCAGATATGAATCCGTGTGCGCGCCAGCCAGCAGAAGGTCGACCTGCACGCCTCGTGCACGCGCCTGCAAGAGCTGTTCGATGGCGATCTGATCCGGCACGAAATAGGGGGTCGAGATGCGGATGTGCGATTGCGCTGCCGCGAGCGCGGTCATGAACATCAGATGCATGTCGTTGCGGCTGCCGGTGTTGCTTTTGATAAGCTGCATGTCGGCGGAACCTTCAGGCTCCAGCGGTGGGAAGAAAGCGGGTCCGCGCAGCAGCTCACCGCTGGCTTCGGCCCAGTTGTGGGCAAAGGCATTCTGCAGCATCGCAACCACCGGCCCGGTAACGCGGTAATGCGTGTCGCGCCATTCCGACGGGTTGCGTGCGTCACCCGACCAGGCGTCGCCAACCCCCACCCCGCCGGTGAACCCGATACGCCCGTCAATGACCAGCACCTTGCGGTGGGTGCGATTGTTCAGCCGTGTCAACGTATGCCAGCGCATCGGGCGGAACATGCGCAATTCAACCCCGCCCGCGCGCATCCGCTCGATCAGATCGTCAGCCATCGGCAGGCCACCAGCCCAATCGATCAGCACCTTGACCAAAACCCCGGCCTGCGCCCGCGCTATCAGCGTATCGGCAAAGCGCTCGGCGATCTGCCCGTTCCAGTAGATATAGGTTTCGAACGTGACCGACTGCCGGGCGTCCCGGATGGCATCGAGCATCGCGGCAAAGATCGCATCGCCGTTAAGAAGGGTCTCGGCCGTGTTGCCGCCGATGATCGGAGTGCCAAAAAGGCCCGCCATGTCGCGGCGGAATTGCGGATCTGAAACCGGCGCGCCCGGCGGCACCGGGTGGCGCAATTCGCGCCGGTACGGCAGCAGCATGATGAGAATGAACCACACCACGAAAAGCCCGGCGATTCCAGCCAGCGCCACCGCCAACTTGCGCCGCAGGCGTTCAGGGATTCGGGACACCGGGAAACTCCTCGCAGGCAAGACTGCCGTTCAACACGCCCGCACGCGTTTGGTTCCCGACGGTCCGCGCGCCAAGCAACGGAACCGTGTCCCCGTCGGTGGCGTTTGACAAGAACGGATATTCCGTCCGGCACAGGATCAGACGTGACCCGCACCACAGACCCGCGCCCGGCAACG